>PLDP01000052.1 GCA_003136795.1 Actinomycetota bacterium | reverse complement strand
CATCGTTACGTTCGCGCCCGGAGCCACCGGATTCTGGCTGAACGTCAGCTGCACGCCGTCGGCGAGCGCCGCGTGCGCGCCGCCCGCGGCGACCGCGGCGACGGCCGCGAGGGCGACCGCGAAGCGCCGCCCTCGGCGGCTCTTCGGCCGCACGACGCCGTCCGCAGAAGGGTGAGAGTGATCCATGTGTCCGCAGTCGCGACCGAGCCGCAGGAGGCGCTGTCGCTATGACTGTTCTATCTAGGTGCGTCGACGGCGGTCAATGCCTCGGATGGGGGGTTCCGAGGTCTTCGTTGAGCCAAAAGTCAGCCCGTCGCCTCCCAGTTGAAGTCGATCGTCGCTGCGAGGCCCTGATCGTCGTTCCCGGCCGTCGGCGGCAGGTAGAGCTCGATCTCGTAGGTGATCGACTGGCCGGGCTGGAGCGTCGTCAGCGGGTTCTGCTGCGTCGTCCAGAGGAGGAGCGCCGGCAGCGGCGACGGGGCCGCCGTGCCGACCTGCCAGACGCCCATCTGCAGGCCGTTCCAGAGGCGGTTCTGGGTGCCGAGCGCCCGCAGCGAGAGCGTGAAGGCCTGGTCGGCCTGGTTCGTGATCGTGACGCGCTCCGACGCCGAGTCGCCGGGCGCCATGTTGACGGCGTAGATGCGGCAGTCGGCCTTGTCGACGACGATGCTGAGGCCGATCGTCCCGCACGAGGACGGCGGTGGTGGCGGTGGCGAGGTCGTCGTCGGCGGCCGCGGCCTGGTGGTCGTCGACGTGGTGGTGGTGGGCGGCGGCGGGTTGCCGCCGAAGCCCTGGTTCGGCGGCGGGACCGTGTTCGTGTTCGTGGGCGGAGTCACGGGCGGCGGGGTGCCGAGGCCGGGCACCGGGTTCGTCCCGTTCTGGGGCGGCGTCGTCGAAGGCCCGCCGGTGAACGCGAAGCTCTGGACGGAGCCGCTCGCGGCCTGCGCGAACTGCGGGATCTGGCTGTTCGGCGCGCCCGCCCCGACCACGTTGCGGCCGCCGCTCGAGAGGGCGAGCTGCCCGATCGGCGCCGGCACGAAGCCGCCGAGATCGTCCCGGCGCTGGTAGCTCAGGTAGTCCTGGTCACCGACGGCCTGCTGGATCACGGCTGGCTCGAGCGGCGGCAGCTGCGCGACCCCGCCGGACGACGACTGGATCGGGCTCACGTAGTCGACCACGGGGCTGACGAAGATCGGGTTCGGCCGCTGCACCGGCGCCGCGTGCGCGAGCCCGGGCAGCGCCAATGAGGCAGCCGCCGCGACGGCAAGAGTAACCCTCGACCTGAGCTTCATGTTCTGGTCTGGGCGCGATGGACGCGCGCCCAGAAGGTCGCGATCAGGATCACCGTCGCGATCAGCCCGAGCGCCGAGTAGAGGATCACTGCGCGCCGCGTGGCGGGGCTGTTGTCGTGGAGCGCGACACCGAGCACGGCGGCCGGTTCGTGGTCGATGATCAGGCGGCCGAGCGCCTCACGGTCGCTGCCGTGGATGTAGCGCATGACGATTGCGCCGCCGCCGATCAGCGTGCGGGCGGTGTCGGTGTCGAGCTTGGGTGGATCGCGCAGCGCGGTTGTCGCGATCGGCGCCCCGTCGGCGGTGTACGCCGTGAGATCCGCGCGCACCTGCTGTGAGATACGTCCGAGCACGTCGGCGAGCGGTGTCATCACGAGCACGACACCGACCGGCGTGTTCGCCTCCATCACCGGGCCGATCGTCACGAACGTGGGGCCCGTCTTGAAGATCACGAGCTCGCTGGAGCGCCCGCCGCGCGCGCCGCGGGCCTCCCGCATCGCCTGCGCGATCGCCGGCATCCCGGCGCGGCTCGCCACGGGGCGCGGGGCGCCCTTCGAGCGAACTGCGAACACGACCCGGCCGTCCGGCTCCACGACGTCAACCATCGGCACGCCGGAGTTCGCCTGGAGCGGCGTCACGAGCCGGTTCAGCTCGTCCGCGTTCGTCGCCTCGAGCGCCTGGGGGACGCCGTTCGTGAACTCGATCGAACGGAGGGCGGAGAGCTGCTCCGCCTCGACGGTGATCAGGCCTGCGTCGACTCCGGCGCCCGCGTCGCGCAACCGCGCGTCGAGGTTGTCGAGCACGCCCTGGCGCGCGCGCTCCCCCGTCCACGTGACGGCGAGGATCGCGACGAGCAGCCCGAGGACCAGGTGCGTCCAGGGCCGCCGGTACCAGCGGCCCGGCGCTCCCCGGGGCTTCGTGCGAACGGCCACCGGGCTCAGACTAGAAGTTCGTCGTGCTGGTGGCCGGCTGGCAGTTCGTGCCCGCTGTGCAGATCGTCGCCTGGTGCGTCGTCTGGTGCGACACGATGCTCGCGTATGGGGTGAAGGTCCACGTGGGCGTCGACGATCCCGAGATGAGCGACGAGCCGCCTCCGCCCAGCGTCACGGTGACGGTCCACGGGTATGTAGCCGAGACGACGCTCGTCGACGAGCCGAATGCCGCACTGGCGATGGTGTCTCCACCCGTCAGCTTGAGCGTGCCGAGCGAATAGTTGTCGTTTGATGCGTGGCATGTGCCCCCGTGCGTGTCGCCGAGCACGATGGTGTTGGTGGTCGACCATGAGCAGACCTCGAGGCCGCCGGAGCCGCTGCCCGCGAGCGTGGTCTGCTGGTTGAAGGTGATCTTGATCGTGTCTCCGTTACCGATCGTCCCCGCCGTACCGCTGTTGGTGATCGTGACGGCGTTTGCGACGAGCCCGATCTGAACCGCCGGGAACGAATAGGGCGTCGTCCAGTTCGGCGCGGAGGTCGACGTGCTCATCAGCTCGTAGCAAAACCAGTCGCCGTCGGTTCCGGACGTGGCGCGGCTCGCGTCGCTGTAGGTCGCCGTCGTCGCGCTCGCAAGCGTTGCGATCGCGGCGTACGCCGCACTGGTGCAGTTGCTGCTGGTGGTGTTGTCGATGCCGAGGATCTTCTGGCCGCCGATCGGCCCCGTCGTCGTCGGCGTCCAGTTGACGGTCATGTCGTAGCCACCCGCGGTCGCGCTGCCGTTCGACGCGGCGCCGAGCCAGCCGTCGGAGAAGGTCGACGACGCGTTCGTCGTCTCGGCGTTGAAGGTGGCGAAGGTGTTGCCGACGATGCCCGAACCGAGGAGCAACGCGCAGATCGAGAGCACGATCCACGCTGTGACCGCCCGCCGCAGGGCGCTCGTTCTCACGGGTTACGCCGCCTTTCGCCTTCGGTCGCGCCAGATCTCGTAAAGAGTGATCAGCCCGAGCAACGCCGCCGGGACGGCGAGCAGGAGCAGCCGCCCGAGCGTCGACTCGAGGCCGGCGAGGACGTACCCGATCGTCGGGATGTGGAAGCTCGCGACCCAGCCGGTGCCGACGGCCGGCACCTGCCAGTCGTCGGGTGCGCCGTTGGCGTCGCCCTTCGTCGTGAAGAACCGGCCGGTCGGGCCGGTCGAGATCTTGTCGACGCGGTGCGTGACCTTCTCGGACGTCTGTCCCGGCTTCTGGAAGACGATGATGTCGCCGACCTTCACCTTCGACGCGTTTTCCTTGTGGTAGAAGACGATCGAGCCCGTCGGGATCGTCGGCGACATCGACCCCGACCGGACGACGAGCGCCTGGTAGGGGAAAACGCGCGGGCCGACTGTCACGGCGACGAGCGCAAACGCCACGACGGCCGCCGCGGCGACGAGGATCCAGGAAGCGATGCGCGCGGCCAGGCTCCACGGCCCGCGCTCGGCGTGCGCAGGGGCAACGATGCTCACGTCACCGGTCTGCGGCGATTCGTCCACGGTGTCTGCAGGGGTGCCCATCCCCACCTGTTCGTTGGAAGCCTCGAGGTTCCTGGCCAGTATGACCGACCCGTCGGTCATTGCGAAAGATTCCAGGTGAGGTTGAACTGGGCCGCCCTGCCCTGCAGCGTGTTCGCCGCTGTGGACGGGAGCTCCATCGAGATCAGGAAGTAGCGCGTCTGCCCTGCGGCGAGGCCCTCGCCGAGCCCGTACATGCTGGTCGAGCTGTTCTTCGTCGTCGCGAGCGCGTTCAGCGTGTTCGCGAGGAACGAGCACGTGCCGCTCGTCTGCGGGTAAACGCACCTCTGCGGTGTCCAGCTCGCGTCCGTCTCGGCGATCGTCAGCTCGAGACCGCCGGTCGTGCAGGGATTGCCGGTACCGGGGCTCGGCGCCCCCGAGGTGTTCGCCGCCGCGCAGCTCGGCATGTACAGCGCGAGCGTGTTGCCGGAGACGGTGCCCGGGTTCGAGATCGCGACCTTCGCCGTCGCGGCGGAGCCACCCGGGTACATCACGGCCGATCCGGTGAGCGGGTTGCAGGCGGCGTTCGAGTTCGGGCTCGTGCTCGGCGAGGTCCCGTTGTACGAGAAGCAGGTCGAGCTGCTCGTGCTCGGCAGGTTCCCGAGGTACAGCGTCCCGGACGAGACCGAGCCGTTCGCGTTCGTGCTCTCGGCGGTCAGGAGTGCGAACGTGCTCGCGAGCGTGAAGCAGCTGAGCCCGCCGACGACGAGCGCACTCAGCAGGACCCGCTTCACGACCCATGTGTGCGAGTGGGTCTGTCGGTGACGCCGCATCCGGCTCACGAGCCTCACGACGACGACTGGTCGAGGTGCCAGGTGAGCCCGAAGGTCGAGGTGAGTCCCTGCAGGGGGTTCTGGACCGAGCCGGACGGCTTCGGCAGGTACACGCCGACGTAGAACGTGCGCATCGTTCCCGCCGGCAGGTCGACGTGCCCCGTGCCGTTGTTGAAGCTGCCGCTGCTCGCGATCGGATAGAGCTCGAGCTTGCCGCCCGCCCAGTGATGGCCGGTGTCGAAGTTCGAGATCGTGTCGGTCGTCGAGTTGCCGTCCAGGGACCCCGTCGCGCTCGTGTCGGTGACGACCGCGCCGGAGGTGAAGGCCGTGCCCACGGTCGCCGAGTGGATCGCGATGCTGTTCGACCCCACGGAAGATGCGCCGTTGGCCATGAATGTCTGCGTAGTTGGTCCTTGAGTCACGACGATCGAGTCACCGTCGGAGACGTTGCCGTTGAGCCCGCCGCTCGTCGAGATCGGGATCGACGTCACGCCGGTGCCGCTGATCCCGGAAGTGGTGGCGTAGATCGGCGCGACACAGAGACCACCCGCGTTCTCGGTGCCAAAGGTGGTGCTGCCGCTGCTGTACGTCGAGCCCTTGCCCCACCAGCAGTACGTCTTGCCGGCCGAGAGCTCTTGGATCCACATCACGAGCGAGCCGCAGAACGGGTTGAACGTCTGCTGCGTCCGCGAGGAAGCGGTGATCGAGTTGAAGTTCCAGCTCGCGTCGCCTGCGAGCTTCGTGTCGTAGCAGTCGGTGTTCGTGACCGCCGTGTTGCCGCTCGTGTCCTGCACGGTCGAGCCGGCCGGATAGTCGGCGTTCGCGTTCTGGCCGGTCACGACGTTGATCGTGGTCGCGCCGCCGTTCGAGTTGGACGCGGGCGTCGGCGTCCCGCTCACGGTGAACGTCTGCGCATGGCCGCCGTAGGAGACCGTGACGCTGTCGTTGTTCGAGACGGTGCCCTCCATGCCGGGGCTCGCGATCGACAGCGAGCTCACCGCGCTGAGGTTCGTGAGCCCGCCCGTCGCGCTGAGCTTGCCGTTGATCTGCGACGCGTAGAGGTAGAGGTTCTGGCCGTCGATCGAGCCCGCGTTCGAGACGTCGATCTTCGCGAGCTGCGTGCTCTGGAGCGTGCCCGGCGCCACCACCGTCGCGGTGAACGGCGCGTTGCAGCCGGCGTTGACGTTGTCAGCGGTCGCGGCGCTGTACGAGAAGCACGCCGTGCCGTTGACCGCATCCCCCAGCACGAGCGTCCCCGAGGAGATCGAGCTGCCGTTGTTCGAGGTCTCGGCCTGGAAGTTCGCGAACGTGCCGCCGACGCCGAAGTAGACGGCGACGCCGATCAGCATCACGCCGATCAGCAGCTTCTTCGTCTTCCAGAGCGGGTCGTGCTCCTCGACCGGGTCCTTCGCCGGGGGGCGCCAGTCAGCGAGGTCGCTGAAGGTGCCGAAGGTGCCGCCGCCTGCCACGAAGGCGGCGGCACCCATCGGTGTCAGTACCAGCAGGAACTTCTTGAGCAGCCGCATGCTCTCAGGCTCTCGCGGTCGTTACTGCGCGATCTGCCAGGCGAGGTCGAACTTGGCTTTGTTGTTCTGTAGCGCGTTTGAACCGGACGGGATCGAAATCGTCACGACGTAGTACTTCGTCTGTCCGGCAGTGAGGCCGCCGAAGCTCAGCGGGCTCGCGGTGTGCAGCCCGGACAGCGTGCCCGGGGTGGTGGTGCAGGTGATGGTCGCCGGGTAGACGCAGGCCGTGTCGGGTGTGACGGTGTAGTTGCTGTCGGTCGCCGACTGGATGGTCACCTGCACGTCGCTCGTGCAGAAGTTCTCGCCACCGAAGGCCGCGAGCTGGACGTCGACCGGCCCGGTGACCGGGCTGGCCTCGGCCGTCGTGGGGGTGACGTTGATCGTCGCCGCTTCGCCGCTCGGAGGGACGGTCGGCGCGTCGACGGTGAACGTGTCACTTCCGACGATCAGATCGGTCCCTGCGACCAGAGTCTGCGTCATCCCGGTAAGCGACAGCGTCGTCGGCGTTCCGATCGTGATCGGCCCATACGTGGCCGCCTGGGCGACGACGGGGCGTGAGCTGAGGCAAGTCGCCGCCGTGAGGTTGAACGAGCTGGCGTTGATGCTGCCGCCGTTCGTCATGGCGATGTCCTCGACGGCGGGCGAGCCGTCCGTGAACAGCGCACCGCAGTCGATGACGTTCGAGGTGTTGTTGTCCGCAACACCTTCCGACTTGCAGATGTTGCCGGTGCCTGCCTTCTGGTGCAGGAACAGCGTTCCGGTTGCGATGTAGTTGCCGTTGTTGGTGATCTGGGCGTTGAAGCCGGCGAACGTGCCCGAGCCTCCGCCGACGACGACGGCCACGAGGCCGATCGCCGCAAGCAACATCAGGTACCGCTTGGCTTTCCTTGTCATAACCCTCTCGCTCCTTCTGTGGGCGAAGACAAACCGCTTTTGCTTGTCCGTCGTGGCCGGCCGATCCCCCTCAGGAGCGCGCCCGGGTGGTGCTGTAGTTCAGTCAGTTGTCGTGCTCGTCCCGCGACCATTCCTGTGTCCGCAGAGCCGGTCCCCCTCAGGGACCGGTGATGGCTCGCCACCGGCGAATCTGCACTTTGGTGTAGCACAGCTCACCCGAAATGTCTGCTCAATTCCTCCTAATGGGGGATATCGAAACCGCAGTTCTTGCCGAATTCCTACGGTTCGGCCCATTTTCCCCTCTTCCTGCGCCTCCCGGCGGTCGGATCGGGCAAACTCCAGGCGTGGCGGCGACCGGGGAGCCTTCGACGACGGGGAGCGGCCGCTGGCGGCAGGAGCAGTACGAATCGGCGCCTGAGCGCCAGGGCGAGCTCTTCTCGACGATCTCGGGGATCGAGAACGAGCCGCTGTA
>PLDP01000159.1 GCA_003136795.1 Actinomycetota bacterium | reverse complement strand
TGAAGCAGAAGTAGCACCCCGCGTTTCCCTCGGAAGGGACGGAAAGCGCCGGAAAATAGCGCTTTCCGTCCCTTCCGTCTTCATACCGTGAGAGGCCCGCTCTTCTCACCCTGCGACCCGATAGTGGGTTTGCCAAGCAAGAACCCCTTCGGACTACAGGAGAGAGCGATCATCATGCGGCAGCGGATTTTCATCATCATCGGAATCGCAGCAGTGGCGCTGGTGGCAGCCACGGCAGCACTGGCGGGCACGCTGACCACCACGGCGACGGTCACCGGCACCGCCGGCATCTCGCTCACCCTTCCGTCGAACCCCTCGATCAGCGACACGCTCAACGGTGCCGACCAGACCGTCTCCTACGCACCCCTGCTCGGCGTCGTCGACGCCCGCGGCAGCGGCACGGGCTGGAACCTGACGATCTCGGCGACGACCTTCATCGACGGCGCCTCCCACACCCTGGCGCCCGGCACCGTCACCGCCGTCGCCCAGGCTTGCCACGCCGGCAGCACCTGCACCGCAGCGACGAACTCGATCACGCCGCCGCTCACGATCTCGACGACCGCCGGCAAGTTCTTCAACGCGGCCCTTAACACCGGCCTCGGGATGGTCGACGTCACCCCGACGATCCAGGTTGCGATCCCCGGCAACTCCTACGCCGGCACCTACACCTCAACCGTCACCCTCGCAGCGACCATCGGCCCGTAAGACTTTCAGCCACGAGAACGCTGCCTCGAGTGCCCCGGCCACCAGCCGGGGCACTTCTCGTTTTTAGGAGCCCGGAATCGAGAGGACGATCTTGCCGAGCTGCTCGCCGGCTTCCAGGCGCTCGTGCGCCGCGCGGGCCTCGGCGAGCGGGAAGACCCGGTCGACGACCGGACGCGCCTTGCCGGCTGCGATCAGGTCGTAGACGCCCTTGAAGTCCTCCGGGGTGCCCATCGACGAGCCGAGGACCGAGAGCTGCTTCCACCACAGCCGGTGCAGCGCGGCCGGCGGATTAGGGCCGGTGGTCGCGCCGCAGACGACAATGCGTGCCTCGGCGCGTGCCGCTTCCAGCGTGCGCTTCCACGTCGCCTCGCCGACGTCGTCGACGATCACGTGCGCGCCGCTGCCGGTCGCTTCCTTGACGGCCGCCACGACGTCGCCCGTCGCATGGTTGACGGCCACGTCGGCGCCGAGCTCACGCGCGCGGGCGAGCTTCTCGTCGCTCGACGACGTGACGACGACCCGCGCGCCGAGTGCCTTCGCGATCGACAACGCCGCCGTCGCGACGCCGCCGCCGATCCCCCAGACCAGCACCCATTCGCCTTCCTGGAGCCGGGCTCGCGTCACGAGCATTCGGTAGGCCGTGAGGAAGACGAGCGGAAACGCCGCTGCCTCTTCGAACGAGAGCCCGTCGGGGATGGGGTGGACGTAGTCGCGCGGCACCGCGATCAGTTCGGCGTGCGTGCCGTCCATCGTCTCGCCGACGATGTGCATCGTCCCATCGCTCATGATCCCGGGGTTGATCACGACGCGCTCGTCGGTGCCCGCGATCACGCCGGCCCCGTCGGCGCCGAGGATGCGCGGCTTGGGCACGGACGGCATTCCCTTGCGGATCCACACGTCCAGATGGTTGAGCGACGCTGCCCGCAATTCGATGAGCACCTCGCCGTCTGCGGGCACCGGATCCGGGACGTCCTCGTAGCGAAGGACGTCCGGGCCGCCGTCCTCGTGAATGCGAATTGCCTTCATGGGGAACAATCTTCGCATGACCGCCGACGACATCTGCCGGCTGGGCGCGGACCTCGGTCTCGACGCCGTCGGTGTGACGCGCGCCGAGGCCTACCTCGACACAGAGCGGCACATCGCGGAACGGCGCGCGCGGGGCCTCTTTGCGGAGATGAAGTTCACGATGGCCCAGCCCGAGCGCTCGTGTCACCCGGAGACGCTTCTCCCCGGCGCGCGCAGCGTCGTCTCGGCTGCCCTCTGCTACTGGCGGCCGGAGCAACCGCTCGAGCCGGGGGAGGGGCGCCTCGCTCGCTACACCTGGTCTGATGCGTACGCCGAGCTGCGCGAGCAGCTCGACGCGCTCGGCCGCGCGATCGGTGGGAACTACCGCGTCCTCGTCGACGCGAACCAGCACGTCGACCGGGAGGCGGCGGCGCGCAGCGGCGTCGGGTTCTACGGCAAGAACACGATGCTGATCACGCGGCGGCACGGCTCGTGGGTCGTGCTCGGGACGCTCGTCAGTGACCGCGAGCTCGAGCCGACGCCGCCGCTCGACACCGATTGCGGCGACTGCAGGGTCTGCATCGACGCCTGCCCGACCGGCGCGCTCGACGAGCCGGGGACGCTCGACGCGACGAAGTGCCTCTCCTACTGGACGCAGGCGCCGGCGGCGATCCCCGCCGAGTACCGGGCCGCGCTCGGCGCGCAGGTGTACGGCTGCGACATCTGCCAGGACGTCTGCCCGTGGAACCGAGGCGTGCAAAAGCGGCGCGCCGACGACGAGCCGAGCGCGGCGGGCCACATCGACCTCGTGACCTGGCTCGAATCGGACACGCTCGTGGACGACTTCGACCGGCTCTACGTCCCGCGGAACGACGCGCGCTTCCTGCGCCGAAACGCGCTCGTCGCGCTCGGCAACGTCGGGGGCCCGGAGCACATCGACGTGCTGGAGCGGCATGCGGACGATGAGCATGCCCGCTGGGCGCTCGACCGGGTCAAGGAGCGCGCGTGAGCTTTCGGCAGCGCCCGCTCGAGTGGTGGATCGCCGTCGTGCGCCTGCTCGGCGTCCCGCTCGCGATCCT
>PLDP01000251.1 GCA_003136795.1 Actinomycetota bacterium | reverse complement strand
CTGCGCGTCGGCCGTGCCGCCCCCACCGACGAGGAGCTCGCGGGCTGGGCGCAGCTTCCCGCCGGCGCCGACGAGCTGTCCGAGCAGGGCGCGCGCCCGAAGGACACGTCAGCCGCAAAAGACTTCTACCTGCGCACGTTCGCCGAGCCCGCGATCGACGTGAACGGCATCGCCACCGGCTCGCCGCTCCTGCAGAAGACGGTGCTGCCGGTGGAGGCGATCGCGAACGTCTCGATGCGGCTTGCGCCCGGCCAGCAGGTCGAAGACGTCGCACCCGTCGTCGAGCGCCTGCTGCGCGAGAACGCGCCTGCGGGCGCCGACCTCGACGTGGAGCTGTGGTCGTCGTCGCCGCCGGGGCTCGTCCCGCCCGACTCGAAGGCGATCCAGCTCGGGCTCGATGCGTTCGAGCGCGCGCTCGGGACGCGGCCGGCGCTGATCCGCTCGGGGGGCACGCTGCCGATCGTTCCGGCGCTCGCCGGCAAGGGGATCCCGACGGTGATCACGGGCTTCGGCCTGCCCGACTCGCAGATCCATTCGCCGAACGAGCGCCTCGTCGCCGAGTACGTTCCGCTCGGCATCCGTGCGGCACGCGAGCTCTTTCTCGCGTTCGCGCAGCTTTGATCGATCTTCACTCGCATGTTCTGCCGGGCCTCGACGACGGGGCCGCCGATCTCGACGAGGCGGTTGCGATCTGCCACGCCGCGGTCGCCGACGGCATTCGCGTGCTCGCTGCGACGCCGCATGTGCGCGACGACTACCCGACGACGCCCGAGCAGATGGAGGCGGCGCTCGCCGAGGTGCGCGCCGCCGTCGGCGAGGAGCTGCGGCTCGTGCCCGGCGGCGAGCTCGACCTTGCCCAGCTCGAGCGGCCGCACGAGGAGCTGCTCCGGTTCGCGCTGGCCGGCAACCCCGGCTACCTGCTCGTCGAGACGCCCTACGTGGGGTGGCCGCTCGACATCGGCGAGCGGCTCTTCGGCCTCCTGGCGGCCGGGATCACGCCGGTGCTCGCGCACCCCGAGCGGAACGGGGAGGTGCAGGAGCGGCCGGAACTGCTCGAGCCGCTCGTCGCAAGCGGCGTGCTCGTGCAGCTCACCGCGGGGGCCGTCGAGGGCAGTCTCGGCCGGCGCTCGCACGTGTCGGCTCTCGCGCTGCTCGACCTGGGCCTCGCGCACCTGATCGCGAGCGACGGTCACACCCCTGCGATCCGGCAGATCGGGATGAGCGGCGCGGTGGCGGCGCTCGGCGGCGAGGAGCTCGCCCGCTGGCTGACGGTCGATGTGCCCGGCGCGATCGTCGACCGCGGCACGGTGCCGCCGCGACCGGGACAGGCCCGGCCGCGGCGGAAGCGCTTCTTCGGACGCTAGGAGTTCTGCGTCATCGGATCGCCGGGCTCGTGGTCGCCCACGTGCACGGCGGCGATCGCCTCGACCTGGGCGAGCGTCGATGCGTGCGCTGCGCGGACGCGGATCGTGATCCGGTCGCCGGCCTTCAGCTGCGAAGGATCGATCACGGTCGGCACCTTGCCCTGCCAGAGCAGGAAGATCGTGCTGTCGCCGTAGGTGAACGTCTGGTCGAGCGGCTGGCCGAGCATCGAGCGCAGGCCGCGCCAGTTGCCGCCGATGATGTGCAGCGCGATGTTGCCGCCGGCCTGGCCGCCCGCAACGGTGCCGACGTAGAGGAAGAGCGCGTTGCCCTTCGTGACGCTCGCACTGCCGTGGTCGCCGACGAGCGCCGCGGCGTTCGCCTCGATGTCCGCGAGCGACGAGCCCGCCTTGGCGCGGACCGAGACCTGGACGTCGTCGCCGGCCTTGAGGTCGCCGATCGAGATGACGTGCGGCACGCCGGCCACCCAGCCGAGGAACTCGGTCTTGGCGTCGGTCGCGAAGGTCTCGTTCTGGCTCTGGCCGATCAGGGCCTTGAGCGCAGCGTGGTTGCCGCCCTCGACCTGGATCTGGACCGAGTTCGAGCTCGTGGCAAGGAGCTCACCGTGGAACTGGTAGAGCTGGCCCTTGCCGCCGCTGGCTGCGGCTGCGGCCACGACGGCGCAGGCGAGCGCAGCGAGCGCGAGGGTGCTGATGAGACGGAGCTTCATGTCGGTTCCTCCTGGGTGATGCGAACTGGGACGAATCGACAATCACCGACGCGTGGCTGGTGACGGTTGCGCTCGCGTAAGGAGCACGCAAAACGGAACCTGGTTGCCGGCGAAGCCGGAACCAGGTTCGTGTCCTAGGCGCTGCTCGGAAGGTCATAGACATGAACCTGGTTTCCGCCTGCGGCGAGAACCAGGTTCACCACGGAGGCGGGTTGTGCACCCAGCGGCCGCCGACCATCGTTGCGACCACCCGGGCGTCGAGGTCGTCCCACGGGTCGCGGTCGAGCACCACGAGGTCCGCGTAGTGACCGGGGATCAGAGTGCCGCGGCGGCGCTCGTCGCGGGCGAGCCAGGCGGGCGCGACGCTGGTCGCATGGAAGGCCTCGCCGACCGTCAGCGCCTGCTCGGGGTGCCAGGCCGGGCGATCGTCGATCGTGCGGCGCACACCGGCGCGGATGCCGGCGAGCGGGTCGAGCTCCTCGATCGGTGCGTCGCTGCCGTTCACGACGACAGCGCCGGAGTGGAGCAGCGAGCGGAACGCGTACGCGCCGTCGGTCTTGCCGGCCCAGTAGTCGTCGGCGAGGTCGCGGTCGGACGGTGCGTGCGAGAACTGCACCGAGCAGGTCACGCCGATCTTCGCGAAGCGCTCGAGATCCTCCGGCGCGAGCAGCTGCGCGTGCTCGATCCGCTGGCGGAGCCCAAGCGGGCCCCAGACGTCCTTGGTCTGCTCGAAGGCGTCGAGGGCCTCGCGGTTCGCGCGGTCGCCGATCGCGTGCACGGCAACCGGGAATCCCGCCGCCGCACCGCGCCGCACGATCCCGGCGAGCTCCTCGCCGCTCGTGATCCGCACGCCGCTGCCGTCGAGCATCCATGCGGTCTGCGAGCCGAGCGTGCCGTCCATGAACACCTTCAGGTAGCCGAGCTTCAGGTACGGGCTCCCGAATCCGGAGCGCGGCCCGACGGCCACTGCGGCGTCGAGCGCGTCGTGTGGGATCGACTGCCACACGCGCAGGGTGAGGTGGCCGCGCTCCTCGAGTTGCTGCCAGAGCCGCAGCGCCCCGAGCCAGCCGTCCTTGTCGTGCACGGCGGTGACGCCGCGCGAGTTCGCGAGGCGGACACCGGCGCGCATCGCGTCGAGATAGTCGGCGTCGGAGACGATCATGTGCCGCTCCTTGAAGCGCCACGCGGCTTCCTCGCGCAGGATGCCGGTCGGGTCGCCGCTCGAGTCGCGCTCGACGACTCCGCCTGCGACGTCGAGATCGCCGTTTGCGAGAGCGAGCGCCGCGGAGTTGAGCCAGAGCGAGTGGTAGTCCTTGGCGATCAACCCGGCGGGCGTCTCGCCCGTGATCGCGTCGAGATCCTGACGGGTCGGGTCGCGCTGCGGCTGCCAGTCGCCGCTGCGCCAGCCGTAGCCGCGCAGCCAGCGGCCGGGCTGCACCTGGACGCCGCGGATGCGCTGTAGCGCCTCGTCGAGGTTCGCGCAGCCGTCGAGGTTGATCTCATTCTGCGCGAGCGCCCACGTCGGGAAGTGCACGTGCGAGTCGGTGAACCCCGGCACGACAACGAGGCCGCCCAGGTCAGTCACCTCCGGCGAGGCGAGCGCCGTCTCGTGCACGCCGACGCCTCCCGCGACGAGGTCGCCCGCGATCGCGAGCGCGCGCTGCGTGG
>PLDP01000087.1 GCA_003136795.1 Actinomycetota bacterium | reverse complement strand
GCAGGCGGCGGCTGCGCGATTTTGGGTTGATCTTCATGACGAGAATGGGGGCGGGAGGATTCGAACCTCCGTAGGCTGAGCCGACGGGTTTACAGCCCGTTCCCTTTGGCCGCTCGGGCACACCCCCTTGCTTGAAGCGAGCCGGATTGTAGCCTGATGTCGTGCAGCGCTTCGACGTCCTCGTGGTGGGTGGCGGCCCTGCCGGATCGGCAACCGCCTACCGGCTCGCCGACGCAGGGGCGAGCGTCCTGCTGGTCGACAAGGCGACGTTCCCGCGCGACAAGCCGTGCGGCGGCGGGCTGACGACCCGCGCGTTGCGGCAGTGCCCGGTCGACCCGTCGCCGGTCGTCGAGGAGGAGGTCGACGTCGTCGAGCTGCGCTTCCGCTACGGCGACGCCGTCGTGCGCCATTCGCAGGCGCCGGTGATCCGGATGACGCAGCGGCGCCGTCTCGACGCATTCCTGCTCGACGCCGCACGCGACAAAGGAGTCGAGGTGCGCGAGGGCACGACGATCGACATCGCCCACGCGCCCGCCGATGTGATCGTCGGCGCCGACGGCGCGAACGGCACCACCGCCCGCGGCGTCGGGCTCGGCGCGGGGATCGTCCACGGCGTCGCCTACGAAGGGAACGTTCCGTACGGTCTCGTCGACCGGGAGCGTTACGAGCGCCGCGCCGTCGTCGAGCTCGCCGACATTCCCGGCGGCTATGGCTGGGTCTTCGCCAAAGGCGATCACGTGAACGTCGGCGTCGGCGCCTGGCAGAGCGAGGGGCCACGGATCCGCGAGCACCTGGCGCGCGTCTGCGCGGCGCACGGGCTTGCCGCAGGCCAGCTCGAGAACCTGCGCGGCCACCGGCTCCCGCTGCGCCCGCCCGGCGTGCGGATCGCAAACGAGCGCGCGCTGCTCGTCGGCGACGCCGCCGGCTTGATCGACCCGGTCTCGGGTGACGGGATGTACGAGTGCTTCGTCTCGGCGAAGCTGGCGGCCGAGGCGATCCTGTCCGGCTCGCTGGCCGGCTACGAGCAGGCGGTCGATGCGGCGCTCGCTCCGCTCCATCGTGCGTCGTGGAAGCTGAAGTACGCGCTCGACCGCTGGCCCCGCGCCTCCTGGCGGGTCGCGCGGACGAGGCTCCTCTGGCGCAGCGTGGAGCGGCTCCTGCTGGGCGAATTGGCGGCCCCGGAGGAGCAGCACGGGCTCGCCCGGATCCCGTTGCGGGCGCTGGAGCGCCTAGGCCGAACCTAAAGCCGACGGGTTTCCCTGCCGACACAAGGGATCGGCATGGATCTCAATCCAATCCTTCAGCGCGCCGTCGATCTCGGCGCGTCGGACCTCCACATGAAGCTCGGCCGTCCGCCGGCCGTGCGCCACGACGGAGAGATCACGCTGCTCGAGCTGCCCCCCCTCGACGAGCAGGATCTCGACTCGGTTCTGCGCACGATCACCGCCGAGGCGCCGAAGCGCTACGACCAGTTCCAAGAGACCGGCGATCTCGACATCGCCTACACGGCCGAAGGCCTCCCGCGCTTCCGCGTCAACGCGTTCCGCCAGCGCGGTGCGACCTCGTTCGCCATGCGCGTGATCCCGACGAACGTGCCATCGTTCGAAGCACTCGGCCTGCCGGACGGCGTCGAGCAGCTTGCAGAGGAACACCGCGGACTGATCCTCGTCACCGGCGCCACCGGCTCCGGTAAGACGACGACCCTTGCGTCGATCATCGACTACATCAATCGCACGCGGCGCTCGCACATCGTCACGGTCGAGGATCCGATCGAGATCCTGCACGCCGACCGGCTTTCGATCGTCAACCAGCGCGAGGTCGGTCTCGACACCGAGAGCTTCGGCCAGGCGCTGCGGCGCGCACTGCGCCAGGATCCGGACACGATCCTGATCGGCGAGCTGCGCGACGCCGAGACGGCGCAAACCGCGCTCCAGGCCGCCGAGTCCGGCCACCTCGTCTTCTCGACACTGCACACGATCGACGCCGCCGAAACGATCGGCCGCATGATCGAGTTCTTCCCGCCGGGCAAGCAGCAGCAGATTCGCTCGATCATGGCCGGCGTTCTGCGCGGCGTGATCTCGCAGCGCCTCTTGCCGCGTCGCGGAGGCGGTCGTGTTGCGGCCGTCGAGCTGATGATCAACAACGCGCGCATCGCAGACCTGATCCGCGACGACAAGCCGGAGGAGATCACCGATGCGATCGCCGACGGCGAATTCACAAAGATGCAGACGTTCTCGAAGGCGCTGATCGACCACGTGCTCTCCGGCGTCGTCGACCGCGAGGTCGCCGCCAACGCGTCGACGAACCGGCACGACTTCATGGTCGCGCTCGAGTACGCCGAGAAGGCCAAGGCGGCAGGGATCGACCACAACGCCCCGGCCGCGGCGGTCGTCGCTCCCGATGAGTTCGAGCTCGAGCCCGAGCCCGAGCCCGAGCCCGAGCTGACCCTTCGCCTCGCGCCGCTAGGGGACTGATGAGACGGCTCGCGGCCGTGGTGCTCGTGGCACTCGTCTCGGCAACCGCCGCCTCTGCGGGGCCGCTGCCGAGCCCGGACGCGCCGAATCTCACCTCGGTGCTGCTGCCCCAGCTCGTGTCGGCGCCGCTGGTGCCGCAGCAACTCTCGTTCCAGCAGCTGCAGCCGATCTGGCAGGCCGCCGGGCAGGCCTACGGCGTTCCCTGGTCGGTACTCGCCGCGATCAACAAGATCGAGTCCAACTTCGGCCAGAACATGGGTCCGAGCTCGGCCGGCGCGATCGGGTGGATGCAGTTCATGCCCGACACGTGGGCGCGCTGGGGCATCGACGCCGACGGCGACGGCATCGCCGATCCGTGGGACCCCCAGGACGCGATCTATTCAGCCGCGCGCTACCTCGCCGCGAGCGGCGCGGCCACCGACATCGCGAGCGCGGTGTTCTCGTACAACCACGCACAGTGGTACGTGGACGAAGTGCTGCAGCTCGCACAGGGCTACGACTCCGGCGGCGCCGACTTCTCGAACGCGCTCCAGAGCGCGCAGCAGCAACTCGACGCCGCCAAGCAGGCCGTCGTCGACGCGAGCCAGCGGCTGCTCGGCGCAAACGCGCTCATGGCGAAGCTGCAGGCCGGGGAGGACCAGTTCCTCGCGACCGCGCAGAACACCCCGTCGTTCTCGGACCGGCTGGAAGCGCAGAAGGCCGGCGTGCTGCTCGACATCCAGCTGCAGGCGGCGCAGGCAGACGCCGACGCGCAGAGCGCTGATCTGCAGAACGCCGAGGCCGCGCTCGCCTCGGCGCGCGCCGCCGCCGCGGGCACGTCGTTCGCCTCCGGTGCGGCACCGCTGCTCGGCGCGCCGAGCTACTCCGACGGCTACGTCTTCCCGGTTGCCGGCGGCGCGGGCGTCGTCAGCGTCGGTCACACCCACCACGACTACCCCGCTGCCGACATTGCCGCGCCCGAGGGCACGCAGCTCTATGCGCTCTCCGACGGCTACGTCACGAAATCGTGGACGACACCGGACCCGAGCTGCGGCATCGGCTTCACGATCGCTACCACCGACGGGCTCGTCTGGACCTACTGTCACTTGTCCTTCCTCGAGCCCGCCGTCGTCGCGGGCGCCCAGCTGACGGCTGGCCAGCCGGTCGGCCTCGTCGGCCAGACGGGCGATGCGACCGGGCCGCATCTCCACCTTCAGCTCGACCCGGCGACCGGCTATCCGCAAGACGAAGCTTGGTTCCAGTCCTTCGCGGGCACCGCGTTCAGCTGGTCGGACGCGGTTCAGTCGAATCCCGCTCCCTCCTCGGTTTTCGCGGTCGTTGGCGGCGCTTCGACCGCTCCGCGGGCGCTCGACAGCGCTTCCTCCGGCATCGTCTACTTCTCTGCAACTGGGGGTTGAGCCGGCGGCTTTCGCTGCCGACATGAATCTCGATGGGCTCGTTCGTTCCACGCCTGCTTGTGTTGACGGTCGTCTGGCTGCTCGCGACGGCCGCGTTGACGTACGCCGCCGCGCAGCGGATGGGCTCAATTCACCTCCCGACGACCACCACGACGACCGAATCCTCGACCTCGACGCAGGTGCTCGTCGTCCCCGACGTTCGCAAGCAGGCCTACGTCTTTGCAGAAGGCACGCTCGGTGATGCCGGCTTCGCCTGGCGCGTCTCCGGCTCGGTCAAGGGCTACCCCGCGAACCTCGTTGCGACACAGTCACCGCTGCCCGGCACGCGTCTCTTCGATACAGGCGCACCGCTGATCGTCCTCACCCTGGCTCGCAGCGGCAAGGAGTCCGGCCTCCCGCAAGCGGCATCGACGATCCCCGCAACCGCTGTGAAGCTCGTCGATCTCGCGGCCGCGTCCGTGCCGCCGGCGGTCAAGGCTCCCGCCACCACGACGCTCGCGAAGCCGAAGACCACCGTGGCCACCAAGAAGACGGCCGTTGTGCCCGGGAAGAAGGTCGTTGTGCCCGGGAAGAAGCTGCCGCAGCACCGCCCGCCCGCGTTCGTCGTCGCCGGCGCGCGCCGCGAGCCCCTCGACGAGATGCCGCTCACGAGCCGCGCAGCGCTCTTGCTCCGGTGGGTGCAGGGCCACCCGAAGCCGACCGACGCGAACGTGCGGCACTGGCTGTATCAGCACTCCTGGATCGTCACGGGCGCCGAAATGGGCTGGTGGCACGGCGCCGCCGCCCTGGACGAGCTCGTGACGGTCGACCAGCGCGTCTGGAAGCTCTGGGGGATCGGCGAGCGCAGCGAGGCCGTCGCCCAGCAGGCGCTCGCCCAGGTCAAAACCAAGTCCTCGTGAACGGCCGGAGAGCCTAGAGCCATGGGCCTCGCCGCTGCCGGAATCGCGTTCTTCCCTGCACTTGCCGTGGGCTCGTTCCTGAACGTCGTCGCGGCGCGCGTGCCGCTGCGGCGCTCGATCGCGAGCCCGGGCTCGGCGTGCATGGGCTGCGGGACGCCGATCAAGTGGTACGACAATGTTCCTGTGCTCTCGTGGCTTCTGCTTCGTGGACGCTGCCGCTCTTGCGGTGCTGGGATCTCCTGGCGCTACCCGGCCGTCGAGCTCGCCACGGCGGTGCTGGTCGGCGCGTGCTTCTGGAAGTTCGGCCTCACCTGGGAAGCCGCGGTCGCCTCGTTCTTCTGCGCGGTGCTCGTCGTCCTGTCGGCGATCGACGTCGAGCGGCGAATCGTCCCGAACCGGATCGTGCTCCCGGCTGCCGCCGTCGTCCTCGTGGGGCAGACGCTCGTCCATCCGTCGGTGGAGTGGCTCGCCGCGGGCCTCGGCGGCTCGCTCTTCCTCTTCCTCGCCGCGCTTGCGTATCCGCGCGGCATGGGCATGGGCGACGTGAAGCTCGCGCTGCTGCTCGGGTTCGCCGTCGGGCGCACCGTGCCGATCGCGATCTTCGCCGGCACCCTCTTCGCGCTTGTTCCCTCGGCGGTGCTCTTCGCCCGCCACGGCGTCGCCGCACGGAAGATGGCGATTCCCTTCGCGCCGTTCCTGGCGCTGGGCGGCCTCCTGGCCCTCTTTGCCGGCCGGCCGCTGCTGCACGCCTACCTGCACCTGCTCTAGCCCGCCCGTCCCTCGGCCGAGGGATTCGAGCAGGAGCTCGTGCCGGGGTGCACAACCTCAAGTGCCCGGCACTTTCTGCCGATGCCTCGAACGAGGGATATGACCGACGATTTCACCCTCCGAACCGTTACCGGCCCCGGAAGTCAGGCGCCACCCGCCGAAGGCGGGCTTCAGCCTGCGGGCGCGCCCGGCGTCAACGAAACGGCGGAGCTCCTTGCCGATCTCCTCGCTGCGACCGGTCTCGTCCCCGCGGACAAGCTCGCCCTGGCGCGTGGCCGCGCCGGCGCCTCGGGGTCGCTCGCGCAGGCGCTGATCGATGAGGGCGTCGCCACGTCTGAGGGGATCGCGCGCACGCTCGCAGCGCGCTACCAGCTGCCGCTCGTCGATCTCACGAGCACCGGCGTCGTCCCCGAAGCAGCGAAGGCCGTGCCGCTCCACGTGCTCGAGCGCGTCACGGCGATCCCGTATGCGATCGAGGGCGATGTCCTGCGCGTCGCGGTCGCCGACCCCGCCAACGTCCATGCGATCGACGAGCTGCGCATTGCGACGCGGCTCACCGTCGAGCTCGCCGTCGCGACGCGCGACGACGTCGAAGCGGAGATCCGCCGCCTCGTCCGCACCTCGGAGGCCTTTGGCGCGCGCGCCGCGCTCGAGGAAGAGCAGGCCGCGTTCGACGAAGAGGACGACAGCGACGATCTCGAGGTCGACGACGGCATCTCCGACGCGCCGCTCGTGCGCCTCGTCAACTCCGTGATCTTCCAGGCGGCCGAAGACGGCGCCTCGGACATCCACTGGGAGCCGCAGGACGACTCGCTCGTCGTGCGGCTGCGGATCGACGGTGTGCTGCACGAGGTGCAGCGCATCCCGAAGCGTCTCGCGAACGGTGTCACGACGCGTCTCAAGGTGCTCGCGAAGCTCGACATCGCCGAGCGCCGCAAGCCGCAGGACGGTCGCATCTCGCTGAACGCGCAGGCGGCGGGCCGCGTCATGGACATCCGCGTTGCCGTGCTGCCGACCGTCGAGGGCGAGCAGATCGTCATGCGCCTCGTCGACAAGTCGAAGAAGGTTCCGACGCTCCTCGAGCTCGGGCTCTCCGACGACATGCAGGCAAAGCTGATGGACATCTTCCTGCGGCCGACCGGCGCGCTGCTCGTTACGGGGCCGACCGGTTCCGGTAAGTCGACCACGCTCTACGCGGGCCTCACCGAGGTCAACCGCCCGGAGATCAACATCATCACCGTCGAAGACCCGGTCGAGTTCCGGATTCCCGGCGTGAACCAGGTGCAGATCAATGTGCGCGCGGGCTTGACGTTCGGCGGTGCGCTCCGCTCGATCCTTCGTTCCGACCCGGACGTGGTGATGGTCGGCGAAATCCGCGACTCAGAGACGGCGCAGATGGCGATCGAGGCCGCCCTGACCGGTCACCTCGTGCTCTCCACGCTGCACACCAACGACGCGCCTGGCGCGCTGACGCGCCTGAACGAGATGGGCGTNNCTCTGCACGCACTGCTGCGAGATGTACACGCCGTCGGTCGCCGAACTGATCAAGGCGAAGGTCTCGCCGGACGTTGCCGCGATGACGGACGGCATGGCGCTCTACCGCAAGCGCGGCTGCCCCCGCTGCAACCAGACCGGCTACCGCGGACGGATCGGCATCTTCCAGCTGATGACGATGAACGAAGAGCTCGAGACGCTGGCTGCGGCGAAGGCGTCGCGCGAGGACATCGAGCGCTGCGCGATGAGCGCGGGCATGCGGACGCTGTGGGACGACGGCCTCGCGAAGGTCGCCGCCGGCCTCACGTCGGTCGAAGAGCTCGCCCGCGTGACGAGCTAGGCCTGCAGGCCCGCGAGCTGGCGGATGTGGTCGACGGCACGGCGTAGGCCGGCGGCGTCGAAGACGTACGGGGTCGCGTTGGCGACGTCGTGCAGCGGGCCGTCGAGCGTGTCGGAGCCTGCGGCGGCGTTGACCGCGTAGCGCACCGGGATCTCGTGGCACACGCAGAGAATGGTCTCCTCGGCGTGCTCGAGCAGCCGCTCGAAGGCAGCCGCGTACCGCCGTGCTGCCGCGTCGAGGCTCTCGCCGCCGGGGAACGGGTCGGCCGATGTGTGCGCGTGCTTCCAGGTGCGGTAGCTCTCGAGCGTGTCGCCTTCGAGCTCCCCGACGCGGACGTCGTTCAGGTCCGGATCGACGAGCGTCTGCGTCGCGTGGGCGCGCTCGCCGAGTGCGAGCTGCGCCGTCTGCTGCGCACGCGGGAACTCGGAGGTGACGCAGAGGCCGATCGTGATGCCCGCGATCTGTCGCTCGAGCTTCGCGCCCTCGTCGACACCAACCGGCGACAACCCACGATCGAGCCGCGGGTCGCCGTTGACGACATGGTCGACGTTGAACAACGACTGCCCGTGCCGAGCCAACAACACCACCCGCATAGCCCGACCGTACCTGGCACTTCGAGCCGTGTCCTGCCTCAGAGGTAGGACACGGCCCTTGTGGACACCGGCTTCAAGCGACGATGCGGGGCGTGATCGCGGCCGTTAGCGTCGTGTGGCATGGGAAGCCCGCTGCGCGTGCAAGCACCGGACGTCGTCTACCACGTCGCGTCGCGCGCCGTGGATCGGCAGCTGATCTTCGGAGTGGTCGACGGCGATCGCGCGGTCTTCCAGGCGCTCCTCACGCGCACCGTTCTCCGCTACGCGTGGAATCTCCACGCCTACTGCGTGATGGGGAATCACTTCCACCTCGTGCTCGACACACCCGAGGCGAACATCGCCAGGGGGATGCAGTACCTGAAAAGCTCGTTCGCACTTTGGTTCAACGCGAATAAGCCTCGTGAAGGCGCCCTCTTCGAGCGGCGCTACTTTGACGAAGTTCTCGTCGACGAAGCGCATGCGGTCGCCGTCTGCCGGTATGTCGTGCTCAACCCCGTGCGCGCTCGTCTGTGCCTTCATCCCGCCGATTGGGCCTGGAGCAGCTACCGGGCGACGGCCGGGATCGTGCCGCCGCCGGCGTTTCTACGGCTCGAGCTCGTCCACACCCTCGTCGGCGGCGCGCGGCACTACCCGTCGTTCGTCGCGGAGGCGTACGGCCTCACGCGTGTCACTTAGGGGCGTGTCCTACCTCTGAGGCAGGACACGGCTGGTTCAGGTCGCCTGAACGTCGCAGCCGAGGTACATCAGTGCCTCGACGGCTTCCGTGACGAACGCGGTGGCGTGGCGGGCGTCCGCGAACTTGTACGGGCCTGCCGGCTGCGCCGTGTCGGCGTTCGGCGGGAACACCTCGGTCTCGACGACGCATTCCTCGCCGTAGTCGACAGCGCGCAAGCGCGCGACCGACCGTCCCTCTTTCCGCGCGACGCGTACGAAGAGCTCGCGACCGGCGGCGTCGACTCCTGCGCTTTGGGTCAAGCTGCGGCCTTCTTGGACGCCGATTTGGATGTTGATTTGGACGTCGATTTGGACGTCGAGGGGGGCGTGGGCGCCGGCGTTGGCTCTGCATCCGTCACCGCTTGCTGCACGGTCGTTCGGTCGTTGAAGCCCGGCAGCGTCACGGTCAGTGTCGAGGGACGCTGGTAGACGAGAGCCGCGGGCGCAGTCGGCAGCGACCCCAAGAGCCGGGTCAGCGTCTGCACGTCGCTGCCGTTCTGGTCGACGTTGACCTGAACGAACGATGCGCCGCCGAGCGCAGCGCCGGCCTTCGCTTCGCCGAGCGCGAGCTGGGCGACCGGGTCCTGCGGGGACGTCAGCTCGACGACCGCGACGGGAGCCGCGGCCAGCGCCTTGGCGACCGAGCGAGGCAGGCCGGCCTGCAAGGCGGCCACGAGATTCGGGTCGACCCGCTTGACGGGCCGCGCGGCTGACGGCTTGTGCGTCGCGCCCTCGATGTGCCTCGCCGTGAGCGACAGCACCGTGTGCGCGCTCGCCGGAGAAGCGGTCTGGTTCATCATCAAGGTCACGAAGCCAAGCGCGAGCGCCAGGGCCGCGAGGCCGCCGGCGATCACGATTCCACGCAGATGCGCGCTGGCGCCCACACTGTTCCTATCGGCAGAAGCGGCCGCGGCTTGAACCCCAAAGTGTGAGGGTTCCCGCGGGCCCAGCCAGGCCGGGCCCGCGGGCGCAAACCGTTCTTACGTGCAGGCTCCCG
>PLDP01000123.1:12917-17020 GCA_003136795.1 Actinomycetota bacterium | reverse complement strand
TTCGCAGGCTCGATCGAATGGCTCGGCGAGCGGTTCCGGGTGCCGATCGAGTACGAGGAGAGCTCGCCTGCGCAGGACGCGGCGCGCAAGCGGCGTGAGCGGCTCGTCGCGCTGCTCGAGCAGGCCGCGTCGTTCTACGAGCGCACGCTCTGGGAGTCGCAGGCCGGTGGGATGGCGCGCGACTACCTGAAGGGGCGCGGCCTGAACGAGGAGATCTGCCACGAGTTTCGGCTCGGCCTGGCGCTCGGCGGGACGACGCTCGCACGCAAGGCGCTCGAGAAGGGCTTCACGCGCGAGGAGCTGCGCGCCGCCGGCCTGACGCGGCAGCGCGGCGACGACTATTTCCAGCGGCGGCTCCTGTTCCCGCTCACCGACCGGCAGGGCCGGGTGCTCGGCTTCCAGGCGCGCAAGCTGCACGAGGACGATCCGCTGCAGGCGAAGTACGTGAACACGCCGGAGTCGGAGCTCTTCCACAAGGGCGCGATCGTCTACGGGCTCGACAAGGGGCGCGCGTCGATCGCGCGCGAGGACCGCGCGTGTGTCGTCGAGGGCAACACCGACGTGATCGCCCTCCGGCAGGCCGGCTTCGAGCCGGTCGTCGCGTCGATGGGCACTGCGCTCACCGAGCAGCAGCTCAAGGAGCTCGGTCGGCTGACGAAGCGGCTGTGGCTCGCATTCGACGGTGACGCCGCGGGCGAGACCGCGACGCTGCGCGGGATGGAGCTCGCCGCGAAGCAAGGGTTCGACGTGAAGGTCGTCGCGCTGCCCGTCGGAATCGACCCGGCCGACGACCCGCAGGGGTTCCAGCGGCAGCTCGCCGGCGCCGAGCCGTACCTGCTCTACCGCGTGCGCATCGAGCTCGAGCGCGGGGAGGACCGCGAGGTTGCGTTCCGCACCGTGAAGGCGCTCCTCGACGAGGCGCCCGACTCGCCGGAGCGGCACGACGCCTGGCGCTTCGCAAACGACAAGCTCGGCATGACGGTGCAGCTGCGCGCGAGTGGCTCGGCCCGCGCCTCGGCTCCTGCGTCGCAGCGCGCGCTCGACGCGAGCACGAAGCTGGAGCGGAACGCGCTCGCCGGCGTGCTCGCGCACCCCCACCTGAAGCCGGTGCTCGCAGAGCTGACCCCGGAGCATTTCTACGAGCCCGTGCACCGCGCGTTGCGCGCACACATCGTCGACGGCGCTCCACTCGATCCGGACGCGGTCGGCCTGTTCGCGGAGCTGGACGCGCGCGCCGTAGCGGAGGGAATCGACGAGAACACGGGCACGGAGCTCCTGCTGCGGTTGCGCGAGCGCGAGATGCGCCGCGAGCTGCAGCACTCCGATCCGACACGCACGAAGGAGCTCCAGGAAGCGTTGCAACGTTTGCTCGAGCGAGTCGCCGCGCTCTCTTAACACGATGCGAACGTCAGCAGTCAGAGAACCGTCAGAGTCGTCTGCTTTCCTGTCGCGATGATCGAGGCACGGGATCTGACGAAGGACTACGGCGACAAGCGCGCGGTCGACGGGCTGACATTCGACGTCCGCCCCGGCATCGTCACCGGGTTCCTCGGCCCGAACGGGTCGGGAAAGTCGACGACGATGCGGCTGATCCTCGGGCTCGACCGGCCGACGAAGGGCCACGTCACCGTCAACGGCAAGCCCTATCGCGACCATGCCGCGCCGCTGCACGAGGTGGGCGCGCTGCTCGAGGCGCGGTCTGTGCACACCGGGCGCTCGGCCCGCAACCATTTGCTCGCGCTCGCGCAGACGCATGGCATCTCGCGCAAGCGCGTCGACGAGCTGATCGACCACGTTGGGCTGCACGACGTCTCGCGCAAGCGCGCGGGGAAGTTCTCGCTCGGCATGGGCCAGCGGCTCGGCATCGCGACCGCGCTGCTCGGCGACCCGCACACGGTGATGCTCGACGAGCCCGTGAACGGGCTCGACCCGGAAGGGATCCAGTGGATCCGCACGCTCCTCAAGGGGCTTGCGAGTGAGGGCCGCACCGTCTTCGTCTCGTCGCACCTGATGAGCGAGATGGCGCTGACCGCCGACCACCTGATCGTGATCGGACGCGGCCGCCTGATCGCCGACGCGAGCGTCACCGACTTCCTGGCCGGCGCGTCCAAGCCGCTCGTGCACGTGCGCTCGCCGCAGGGTGAGGAGCTGCGCGAAGCGCTTCAGGGCCCCGATGTGACGGTCGCCGTCGTGGAGCCCGGTCTCTTCGAAGTGACGGGCCTCACCGCCGCGCAGGTCGGCGAAGCCGCAGCCGCGCACGGGATCACCCTGCACGAGCTGAGCCCGCACCAGGCCTCGCTCGAGGAAGCATTCATGGATCTGACGCGCGGCGAGCTGGAGTTCGCAGCCTCGTGAGCGCGATCGCAGCACCCATCGCTTCTCGCCGCGAGCGCGTGACCCAGCTGCGCGTCATCCTCTCCGAGTGGACGAAGCTCCGGAGCGTGCGCTCGACGAGCTGGTCGCTCTTCGCCGCGACCGTGCTGACGATCGGCTTTCCGATCCTCGCCTCCGCCGTGATCTCGGCGCACTGGGGGCACCGGAGCCCGGGTGAGCGCGCACACTTCAATCCCATCGACCCGGCGCTCGTCGGATCGCAGATCGCACAGCTCGCGATCGGCGTGCTCGGCGTGCTCGTGATGAGCGCCGAGTACTCCACGGGCATGATCCGCGCGTCGTTCACGGCTGTCCCGAAGCGGCTGCCGGTGCTGTGGGGGAAGGCGCTCGTCTTCTCGGCGGTCACGTTCGTCTTGATGTTGCCGGCCGTCCTGATCGCGTTCTTCGCAAGCCAGTCGATCCTCTCGCGCCACCACGCGAACCTTTCCTTCTCCGATCCGCACGTCGCGCGCGCCGTGATCGGCGCGGCGCTCTATCTGACCGTGATCGCGCTCTTCAGCCTTGGCATCGGCTCGATCATCCGGAACACCGCCGGCGGCATCGCAGCCTTCGCCGCGATCCTCTTCGTGATCCCGCCGCTGATGAACGTGCTCCCGTCGAGCTGGAACAGCGCGGCGTCGCGCTACCTGCCGAGCAATGCCGGGCGTGCGATTCTCCAGGTCACGCGGGATTCGAGCAGCCTCTCGCCCTGGGTCGGCTTCGCAGTCTTCTGCGGCTATGCGGCCGCGGCTCTCGCCGTGGCCGCGATCCTGCTCGTCCGGCGCGACACCTAGAAAAAGAGAGCTCCCCGGGTTGGACTCGAACCAACAACCCTCCGGTTAACAGCCGGATGCTCTGCCAATTGAGCTACCGGGGATCGCTCAGCGGCGGGCATTGTAGCTACCGCCTTTGGGAGGTTCAGGGCGTGACCGTGACCGGGATGTCGACCTCGTGCTGCGGGGTCCCGTCGGCCGCCGACGGTGAAAACGCCACGACCGTGAGCGCGCCCGGTGTCGCCGTGAACGTCGCCGCGAAGCTGCCGCGGCCGGGCGCGCCCTCCGAAGCGGTCACGGTCTGCTTCGACAGCACCTTGCCGTCGCGGACGAGCTGAACGACGAGCGTCGCCTCGAACACGCTGGCCGTGCCGGAGACCTGGAACGTGTGCGCCACCTCGGCGCCCGTCACCGGGGTCTCGACGAAGATCGGTGGGACGTATGCGGCGAAGTCGTCGCGCGTCAGGCCCATGCGGCCAGCCACGTCGACCCGCTGCACCGAGGGAAAGTGCGTGAGCGTGTAGACGATCTCGGCGACCTGGTCGTTCGTCGCCTTGGCGAGGTCGACCGTCGCCGTCCCGCCTGAGATCGTGACCGGCGCCGCGATGCCGAGGGCGCCGAGGGCCGCGCCCGCGATCGCGGGCGAGCGAGGCACGTGCACGAGTTTCGGTTGCAGCAGGCCTTGCTCGACAGCGAAGATCGTCACCGCCATCGGCTTGGGCGAGACCGGGGCGGTGGTCGTGATCGTGATCACCGTGCCGTGCGAGCCCGAGCCGCAGCCGGCCGCGAGGAACGCGACGGAAACTACGAGCAGAAGGCGGGTTCTCACCGGTTCACGATTCTTGAACAGCGCCCGAAGCCCTGCCGGCCACCCGTATCCTTTCGGACATGAGCGTCGCCGCCTTGGTCCTGCTGATCGCAGCACTCGTGCTCCTCGGCGCGGCGGAGTGGCCGCGC
>PLDP01000123.1:11715-12900 GCA_003136795.1 Actinomycetota bacterium | reverse complement strand
TGCGCGTGTTCGGGAGGATCGGCGGAACGTCTTCCATGTTCTTCGCCTCCTGGTAGTCGGCGACGCTCAGCACCAGGCGGTGCGGGCCCTTGCTCGCGGCGATCCGGATCGTCCCGGACGCATAGCTTGCCTTCACCGGTTTGCCGTCGAGCGTCGCGACGATCGACGACGGGTCGACCCCCGAGCCTGCGTCCGTCGCGGCGACGGTGATCGCACGCTTCGACGACGGAAGAACGCGCAGGCTCGGCGGCGTGACGTCGTTCACCCAGTAGCGGAAGGTGAACGGGCCTGCCTGAGCGGCGCTGCGCGTGTCGAAGACGACGTCGTAAGGCCCCGCGGCGGGGAGGACCGCACCCGCGACTGCAACGCTCGCGCCGTACGTCTGCCGGTAGGGGTTGAGGTCGATCGGCAGGCCCGTATAGCCGACCAGATGATCCTCGGAGCCGTCGAACGTGACGTGCGGCGTGGCGTGCCCGGAGGTCACAACGACACCGAAGTTCGCCGGATGACCGCTGATCGTCAAGCGGTACGCGCGCTCCGGGCCTGGGTAGGTCGTCTCGCCGCCGGTCGGGTAGCGGTAGGCGCTGATCAGCGATGGGCCGCGAGCCGTCGTGCCGCTGTAGGTGCCGGCCTTCGTCAGCGGGAGCTTTGCTTCGCCGGCCAGCTTCGGCGCAGAGGTTCCGAACCAGAACGGGATGCGGCGCGAGTCGGTGCCGCGCGTCAGTACGACGAACCCCATGGTGTCTCCCGGCACGGTGCCGCCCGTTGCGCCGACGGTCAGCGTTCCCGGCACGTCGACGGTGGCGGGAACGCTCACGGGGCCGGTTCCCTGCTGCACGAGCGACGTGACCGCCCACGTGCCGGCGCCACCGCCGGCGTCCGTCAGCGTCACGTTCCGCGTTGCGGTCGCCGCGGGGGCGAGCAGGTCGAAGGACAAGCCGGTCGGCGAGGCGAAGAACAGTGGTACGTCGGCGTGCGGCAGGTCGATCAGGCCGCCGCCCTCGCGGGTCGAGAGCGCCTCCGCGCCGGTGACGGACATGACCGGGTCTCCGGTCTGTTCGAGCGCCGACTTGATCTCCGCCACTGTCCAGACCGGGTGGCGCTCCTTGAGCAGCGCGGCCGCGCCGGCGACGAGCGGGGTTGCCATGCTCGTGCCGCTCAAGAGGCCCCAGTTCCCCTCGCTCG
>PLDP01000123.1:0-11623 GCA_003136795.1 Actinomycetota bacterium | reverse complement strand
GACGGCTCGACCTCGGGCTCGCCGAGCGACAGGTTGATCACGTTCATCCCGTCCGAGACGGCGGCGTCGATCGCGGCGGCGATCTCCGCGCTGTTGCCGTCGAGGCCGAAGCCCGGCGTCGGGATGGTCAGCGCCTTGTAGTTGCCGAGGTACGCGTTCGGCGCAACGCCGGAGATGGCCGTCCCGGCTGCAATAACGCCGTGGTTGCCCGCGGCGATGCCGGCGACGTGAGTCGCGTGGAACGAGTTCGCGGGGTCGAACGGCAGCTTCGCGTACTTCGACGTCGGCGACGCGGGGGTGAAGACCCGCTGGACGATCACCTTGGGCGTTGTGTACTGGGTCAGCCCCTTCGGGAAGCCGGGCGGATACTGGAAGCCGTTCGGGTCGAAGTACGGGTGGGTGGCATCCAGGCCGTCGTCGATGATCCCGATCTTCATCCCGTTGCCCGCCGTCTCGAAGTTCGTGCCCCAGAGCTGGTCGGCGCCGATCTGCTCGGGCCCGCCCGTGTCGCTCAGCGCGTGATAGCGGACGCTCGGCCACACCTCGACGACGCCGGGAACGTGGGCCAGCGCCGCGACCTCGGAGCGGGGGACGACGACGGCCAGGCCGTTCACGACGTACCGGTAGTGCCAGCGCACCCGGGTGGCGGGCAGCGCCGAAACGATCCGCCGCGCGACGACGCTCTGTTCGGCGTCGAGGCGGGCCAGGTAGTCGCGGTGGGACGCGGAGAGCAGGCTGCGGCCGAAGGTCGAGAGCGCCGGCGCGCGCAGCGTCACGACGACCTCGGTCGTTGGATCGGGGCGTGCGCCCTGCACGTCGCCCGACAGAGCGACGGCGGCGGCCGCCGCCATCAGAAATAGGAGTGTGACCCTCTTCAGAGTGCGGATGAGAGGACTTGAACCTCCACGCCCTTACGGGCACACGGACCTGAACCGTGCGCGTCTACCAATTCCGCCACATCCGCGCGCGGCGGAATTGTAGCTATGCCGCGCTGAAGCGCTCTTGCACCGAGATCACGTACGTCGACAGATCGGCCTCCCGCTGCTCGAGGCGCCGCTCGCGCTCCTCGACGTCATGCAGACGCTCGTCGACCTTGTCCTCGCGCAGCTCCAGATCGGCCTCGTGGCGTGCCGACTGGACGCGGAGATCGTCCTCGAGCCGCTCGGTCTGGGCCGTCTTTTCCGCGAGGTCGCGCTCAACGAAGACGAGCCGTTCCTCACGAGCCTCGATCCGCTCGCGCCGGTCGGCGAAGAACTGCTCGCGGGCTGCGACCTCGTCCTCGCGCTTGCGCAGCTCGATGCGCAGCTGCTCGACGAGGTCGTTGTCGCGTTCGTCCCGGGCCGCGGTGGCCAGACGCCGGTTCAGCTCCGCCTCACGGGCGACCAGGGCCGTTTCGCGCTCGTCGAGGTCGCGGTCGCGCGGCGCGACGGCGGAGGCGGCCTGCAGCCGCGACTGGGCGTCGAGCACCTCGGCTTCGCGTTTGGCGAGCGCGGATTCGCGCGTCTCGAGCTCCGCCATCAGCGCGAATGCGTCCTGCGAGGTAACGCCGTGCTCGGTGCGCTCGTCCTGCATGCGCTCGGCCTCGGCGCGCAGTCGCTGCTCCCACACCTGCAGCGCCGCCTCGCCGTCGGCGACCGACCGGGCTCGTTCATCGAGCGTCGCTTCGACTGCCGCGCGCTGGTCCTCGAGCGCGGCAACTTCCTGGGTGAGGCGCGCTTCGTTCGCTGCGAGCGACTGGTCGCGCGCCTCCAGACGGGCTCGCATGCCCGCGGCGCCGGTGTCGGCGTCACGGACCCGGCGCTCGCGCTCTGCGACGGTTACGTCGCGCTCGCGCAGCGTGCTCTCGCGTGATGCGAGCCGCGATTCGGCCTCCTGCTGGCGGGCGTCGTAGGCCGCGCGCTCGCGCTTCAACTCGCGCTCGCGCTCGGAGAGTGACGCGAGCTGCTTTGCGATCTCGGCCGCCGCCTCGGCGCGGTCGCGCTCCGCGCCTTGCAGCTCGTCCACGCGCGACTCGGCGTGGCTCGAGAGCTCCTGAACGCGTGCGTACTCGGAGACGATCTCCGTGTGCCGGTCGACGAGCGTCCGATGCTCCCGCTCGAGCTCGTCGGAGCGCCGGCCGATCGCTTCCTCGCGCTCCTGGAGCTCGGCCGTCCACGACTCCAGCTCGGACTCGCGCTCGGCGACCGCGCGGCAGGCTGCATGCGTCTCCTCGCGCAGGATCTGCTCGCGCTCGAGTGCGGCCTGCAGCTCACCGCGCATCGCATCGAGCTCGGGCACGGTGCCCTGCACGATCACGTCGACGGGCGCAGAGACGACGACCGCGACCGGCTCCACGACCTCCGGCTCGATCGAGCCGCCGTTCTGGGTCCGCTCGAGCTTCGAACGGAGGCCGGTGCCGAATCCCTTCTCGGTCTCGTGCGTCATTTGAATGCCTTCAGGATCGTGAGCATCGCGGGGCCGAGCACGACGATGAACATCGACGGGAAGATGAAGATCACCGTCGGGAAGAGCATCTTGATCGGTGCCTTCATCGCCTTCTCCTCGGCGGCGGCCTGACGGCGCAGGCGCGTGTCCGCGGCCTGGACGCGCAGGATGCGCCCCAGCGAGATCCCGAGCTGCTCCGCCTGCACGACCGCGCGGACGAAGTTCGAGAGCTCGGTCGCGTCGACCCGGGCCGCCATCTTCTTCAGCGCCACCTGGCGCGACTCGCCGACGCGAATCTCGTTCAGCGTCAGCGCGAACTCGTCGATCAGCGGGCCGCTCATGTGCTCGGTGAGCTTGGTGACCGCGCCGTCGAAGCCGAGGCCGGCTTCGACGCTGACCGCCAGCAGGTCGAGTGCATCCGGCAGCTCGCTGCGGATCTCCTCCCGCCGGGCGCGCATCTTCATCGTCAGGATCCAGTCGGGGGCGATGAAGCCGATCGCCGCAAACGCGGGAGTGAGCAGCAGCGCGTTCGTGGCTGAGCCGCTGGCGCCGAGCGCGAAACCGGTGAGGCCGGCCGCGATGGTCGCACCGCCCTTGATCGCGAGGAAGCCGCGCGCGTCGAGGCGGGACGCGAGACCGGCTGCCACGAGCTTGCTGGCGATCGCTTCGACGCTCGTACGCGGACTGAGCTTGAGTGGGATCGCAGCCAGCCGCGACGCGGCCGGCACGAGCACGCGCTCGCGGAAACGCATCAGCTCGCGCTCGGAGGTCCGCACGCGGATGTGGCCGTAGTCGGTCGCTCGGCGGACCGACCTTGCCTTCAGCCGCTCAGGATACGTCGCGACCTCGCCGAGCACGAAGATCGCGGCGCCGACACAGAGGATGGCCAGGAGCAGGAGCATCGGCCGGCTATCCCTTGAACGACACGATCTTCTTGAGCATGAGCGTCCCAACCCCGATCATCGCGAACCCGGTGATCACCAGCTTCTGACCGGTTGCGGTATGGACGAGCGGGGCCATGTACGACGGGTTGAGCGCGCTCACGACGAGGCCGACGAAGACCGGGAGCCCGGCGAGGACGTACGCCGACATGCGTCCCATCGCCGTCAGCCCCTTGACCTTGCGCGCGAACTGCTGGCGCTGGCGCACCGTGTCCGCGACCATGTCGAAGAGCCCGGCGAGCGCGCCGCCGATCTGCCGCTGGATGGTGACGGCATTGATCACGAACGTGAGGTTCTTCGAGCCGATCCGCGTCGCGAGGTCGGCGAGCGCGTCGTCGATGGGCTTGCCGAGCTGGGTCTCGGTCAGCACGCGCCGGAACTCCTTCGCAGCCGGCTCGGAGCCTTCGTCGACCACCGACTGGATGCCCTGGCGAAAGCTGTGACCCGCCTTGAGGGACGCTGCGATCGTGATCAGGAGGTCGGGGAGCTGGTTCTCGAACCTCTTGATCCGCGCCGTCGCCTTCAGCGAGACGTACCCGACGGGCAGGGAGGCGAAGAGCGCGACCATCAACACAACGAGGAGCGGCGACGACACCGTCAGCGCGGTGACGAGCCCGAAGAAGAGCGCTGACGCGGCGCAGAGAGCCACGAGCTCGCCGGCGCGCAGCGGCAGGTCGGCGCGGTCGATCGTCACCTGCAGGCGCTTGAAGCGAGCGAGGCCGCCGATCGCGCGCTCGATCCCGTCGGCGATGTGCGTGCGCGCGGCGACCCGGCCGCGCTGGCGGCGGGCCCGCGGCGTGCGCGCCACGGCGCTGAGATGTGGCTCGATGCGGTCGCGCACGCGGTTGCTGCCGCGTGCCGTGAACCAGAAGCCGCACGCCAGCAGGACGAGCAGGCCGGAGAGGACAGCGACGATGACGGTCCCGGTCGTGCTGTAGCCGGCGGCCGGGATCAACGATGACGGTGCACTCGAGCCAGCGCCCGCGTCGCCCGGCAGATCGAGCTCGCTCCGCGCCGTGCCGACGCCGGCGACGGTCGCTGCGAGCTGCAGGTGGGCGCCCGGACGGGCGGAGGTGACGTACGAGAGCTGCCACGTGCGCGCGAGCTCGCCCGTGAGTGCCGCGTAGACGTCGCGCAGCCGTGCGGCGCTTCGCGTCTGGTGGTAGGAGCCTCCGGTCGCCGCTGCGAGCTTGCGCAGCGCGCCCGGCGTGAAGCTCGGCCCGCCGATCCCGATCGTGTAGACGGCGGCGTGCGCGGCCTGCGCCGCGGCGATCGCCTGCTCGATCGTCTCGCTGCTCGAGACGTCTCGGCCGTCGGTCACGACGACGATCGCGCGGCCCGGCCGGTCGTCGCCGACGAGACGGCTCGCGGCCAGGCTGACCGCGTCGTACAGCGCGGTCCCGGAGCGCGGATCGACCGTCAGCCCCTCGAGCGCGCTGCGCGCGTCGGCCGGGGAGGCGGACGAGGGCGTTAGCGCAAGCGCGGCGTGGCCGAAGACGACGACGCCGACGTGGTCGGTCGCGCCGGCGGCGGCCACGAATGACTGTGCGGCGGCGACCGCAGCGGCGAGCGGACGGCCCCGCATCGACTGTGACCGGTCGAGCGCCAGCACGATCGACTTCTCACGCGCGAGGTTGACCGCGGAGTACCCCACGACCGGCCGGCCGTTCTCGGTGAGCGACGGCGCCGGAGCGCCGAGCGGGCCGACGAGCGTGGCGCGCACGGCGGGAAGGTTGGAGGTGTCGATCGCGCTGATGCGCACCGCGGCGAGCGCGGAGGGCACGACGACGAGCGCGGCGAACGCGATGGGGAGGCCGCGCAGGGCCCAGCGGCGGCGGCGCCGGCGCAGGCGGGCGGTCATTCGTAGGCACCGCCGAAGCCCGTGGCGGCGAACGACGCCCGCAGCTGCTCGGGGTCGTCGCCCGAGAAGAAGGTGGGCGGGAGGACGACGTTGTTCGCCGCAAGCTTCTCGAGGAAGTGCGGCTTCAGACCGGTGACGCGCAGCGGCGAGAGCAGCCGGTGCGCCGCGGCATACGCCTCGTCCTCGCCGGGAGGCGACGCGACGAAGATGTCCTGGAGCGTCACCACGTCCGACTCCATCCCGAGCACCTCGGAGATGTGGGTGATCCGGCGTGAGCCGTCGACCAGGCGCTGGATCTGTAGGAGCACGTCGAACGCGCTCGAGATCTGCTCGCGGATCGCGCGGTGCGGCAGCTCGACGCCCGCGGAGAGCACGAGCGTCTCGAGGCGCGCGAGCGCGTCGCGGGGCGAGTTGGCGTGAATCGTCGTCAGCGAGCCCTCGTGGCCCGTGTTCATCGCCTGGAGCATGTCGAGCGTCTCGGCCCCGCGAACCTCGCCGACGATGATCCGGTCGGGCCGCATGCGCAGCGCGTTGCGGACGAGCTCGCGGATCTTGACCTCGCCGCTCCCCTCGATGTTCGACGGGCGCGACTCGAGCGTGATCACGTGGTCCTGCTGGAGCTGGAGCTCGGCTGCGTCCTCGATCGTGACGATGCGCTCGTCGCCCGGGATGAAGGCGCTCATCGCGTTCAGCGTGGTCGTCTTGCCGGTGCCGGTTCCACCCGAGATGAGGATGTTCAGCTTGCCCTTGACGCAGGCTGCGAGGAACTGCGCCGAGCGTGCGGTGAGCGTTCCGAACGTGATCAGGTCGTTGATCGTGTACGGGTCACGCGAGAACTTGCGGATCGTCAGCGTGGGGCCGTTGAGCGCAAGCGGCGGGATGATCGCATTGACACGGCTGCCATCGGGAAGGCGCGCATCGACCATCGGCGAGGCCTCGTCGATGCGGCGCCCGACCTGCGAGACGATCTTGTCGATGATGCGCATGACGTGCGACTCGTCGACAAAACTCACGTCGCTGCGCTCGAGCTTGCCTCCACGCTCGACGTAGACGCTGTCGTGCCCGTTCACCATCACCTCGGTGACGGTGTCGTCGCGGAGCAGCGGCTCGATAGGCCCGTACCCGAGGATGTCGTCGGTGAGCTGCCTGACGACCTCGCGCCGCTCCTCGCGGGTGAGTGGCGTGCGGTCGAGCGCGAGCTCCTCGGTGACGGCGCGATAGACCTGGTCTGCGAGGTCATCGGAGCCGTCCTGCTTGAAGAGCTCGGGCCCGAGGTTGGCGATGCACTGGTGGTGGATGCGGGCCTTCAGCTCGGCGTAGGGATCCTCGGTGCGCGCGGACTGGCCGGTGCTCCGAGCACCGCTCGGCACGACGGTCAGCGTCGCGGTGCCGTCGCCTTGCTTGGAGATGCGGTCGTGGAGCCCCACGTCAGCTCCTCGCCAGGCTCAAGCGCCGCCTGCCGGCCTTCGCCTTTCCCTTCGCCTTCTGTTCGGTGACGACCACCTTGGTCAGGCTGGCGATCGCCTTCGCGAAGTCGCAGCCGGGATTGGAGAGGGCGACCGGCGCCCCCTGGTTGACCGACACGGGGACTGCGCGGTCCGACGGCATCTCGACGTCGATCGTGATCCTGAGCGCGCTCTCGACCTCGCGCTTGCTGAGGCCGACCTTCGTGTTCGCGCGGTTCAGGACGAACCGGATGCGGCTTTTCGGGAACGAGAGCAGCTCGAGCGTCTGCATCGCGAGCCGCACGTTCTTCAGCGTCGGCACGTCGAGCCCGCAGAGAACGAGCAGGTCGTCCGTGCGGTCGAGGGTCGCGAGCATCGGCCCGTGGAAGAACGGCGACGTGTCGACGACGATCACGTCGTAGCACTCGCGCGCGACCTCCAGAAGACGCGTGATCTTCGACTCGGTCACGAGCTCGGCATCCTCCGGGCGCAGCGGGGCGGGGAGGATGTCGAGGCCGCACGGATGCTTGGTCGTGTAACCGGCGAGCTTCTCGAAGTCGAGCTCGCCCGGTGCGACGACCAGGTCGTAGATCGTCTTCTCCGGCTCGATGCCCAGCACGATCGCGGCATCGCCGAATTGCAGGTCGAGGTCGAGCAGGAGCGTCCTGCGGCCCTGCTTGGTGAGCGTGCAGGCGAAGTTCGACGCGGTGACGGTCTTGCCGGTGCCGCCCTTCGGCGAGAACACCGTGACGACCCGTCCGAGTTGGGTGCGCGAGCTCTCCGGCACCGCGCGCTTGGCATGCGATGCCTTCTTCACCGTGAAGACGACGTTCTCGATCATCTGCGGGAGCAGCAGGACGTCCGAGACGTCGGCCTCGAGCGCCTCGTCGAGGATCGCGGCCGTTCCTCCGGCCGCGACGACGACGATCGGCGCGCGGGTCTGCTCGCGGATCGCGGCGACCTCGTCCGCGGGGAACGCGCCGGACCGCGTCCCGTGGAGGATGCACTCCAGGTGGCCGCCGGCGAGGACCCCGGTTGCCTGGGCGACGTGCTCGCTGGAGCCGATCACCTCGAGCTCGGGGTGCTGCGCGAGCGCGTCGCGCAATTCGTTGAAGCCGTCGCAGTTGCCGGTGAAGTACAGGCGCGTGCGCGGGGTCGTCTGCTCGCTCATTGTCCACCTGCCGTCAGGTGCTGCAGGCTGGCCGAGGAGGCGCCGTCCTTGAGCACCGACGTGACTCCTTCGACATCCGCGGGGGCGTCGACGGCGTTCGCCACGGGGCGGAGCACGAGCGACCAGCCGACCGAGTTCTCGACCGCGTAGTAGATCTTCTGCGCCTGGCCGCGGTTGCTGACCGCCAGCATCACCGAGCCGGTCGTTCCTCCGATGCTGCTCGTTCCGGTGCCCGGTTCGGATGCGTTCAGAACGAGCACGTTGACGGCGACGTCGCGCACGGCGAGGCATGTCGAGCAGTCACCGGTCTTCAGGTCGGCGATCACGTCGACGTGGTCTCCGTCGCGCAGCGTTCCCTGGAGGAGGGCGTCGGCGGAGCCGGGAATCGAGATCGCGCGCAGCGCGCCGTGGAGTTGAACGCGAACGCCCTGCTCGGCGTGGTCTGCGAAGCGGCGGAGCGAGACCTGCTCGCCCGTGTAGATGTCCTGGCGCGTGATCAGGTTGCGCACCTGGTCGGGGTTGGAGATCGCGCCCGGGACGACCGTCCGCTGGACGACCTGCTGTGTCGAGATCCAGCCGTTCTTGATCAAATCGGCGCCCGTCGTGCCTTGCGGGATGTCGTGCTTCGCCACGTAGACCGTGACGGTGCTCTCGCTCTGGCGGACGTGCCGCTTGTAGTTCGCGACGTAGAAGGTCGTCAGGAGCGCCGCGATCAGGGCCAGCGCGACGGCGACGACGATGTTCCTCACACGGTAGGTCATTCGAGGCGCTCCTCTGTCGTGCTCGTGAGCGTCCCGGATGTGACCGACCAGCCGAGGATGTTCACGGAGAAGGGATAGGTGGCGCTCACGGAGACGTCGCTGCCGGGCGTCGTCCAGTCGGTCGACGTGACGGTGACGCTGAGCTTGGTCTGATCCAGGTCGCTCGCCGCGGCCTTGACCGCAGCGACCGCCGACGCACCGTTGTCGCCGGCGAAGCGGCTGACCGCCGCCTTGCGTGCGCCGGCGCGCGTCGCGTCGGTGAGCGTGATGTAGTTGTTGAAGGCGATTCCGAACTGCACGATTGCGAGCAGCAGTGCAATGAGGAGCGGCAGCACGAACGCCAGCTCGACGGCGGCCTGCCCGTTCTCACTCCGCAGCAGCGATCCCCGGCGTGCCACGTCAGGCTCCCAGCGCCTGAACGGCTTCGGTGAAGAACGCTCCGATCGCCGTGGCGAGCTGCGGGAGCACGAGTGCGACGACGATCGCGATGACCGCGACGACGACGGAGTATTCGGCCATCGTCTGGCCGCGTTCGTCGGTGCTGGCTGTGTGGAACATCTGCGGCATGGCGGCGGTTTCTGGTCGAGGGTTTCGCGGCGGGCCCTCAGGGCGGCGAGGGCCCGCCGAGGCGGACGTCTAGAGCTTGCCGGAGAGGCCAGTGAAGAAGGTTGACAGGGCGGTGCCAAACACGGCGGCACCGACGGCTGCGACGATTGCGATCACGGCGATCAAGATGCCGTACTCGGCCATCGTCTGACCTTCCTCGCGATGGAGCTGGATGCGCACCAGCTCGAACCAGTCGCGAAATTTCATCTAGGTACACCTCCCTTCAAGCGGCGGCGGGGCGGTTGAAACTGCTTGGCTTGCGGAGGTGAAGAAACCGCGGTTGCACAAAGCTTGCGCGACGTGCGCAAAGATCACCCCGAAGAGTGACGATGCATCCCCCTTATGGAACAAGCGACGCTGACAAGAAATGACGGGACGGTGCTGTGCGCGCGTTGCCAGCTCGCAACGAGTTCGTTCGCGCGCATGCGCGGGCTGCTCGGGCGCGCGGCGCTTGCGCCGGACCAAGGAATGCTCTTCCGTCCGGCCGGCTCGATCCACATGTTCTTCATGCGATTCTCGATCGACGCGGTGTTCTGCACGCGCGAGCTCGAGGTCGTCGACGTCGTCCGCGGGCTCCGTCCCTGGCGAATGGCGTCGCGCCGAGGCGCGAAGGTCGTGATCGAGCTCGCCGAAGGGGCCGCAGTGGGCGTCGCCCCGGGCGACCGCCTCTCGCTCGCTACGATCGACGCGTGAGCACGCAACCGTTGCGACAGTTGCTCGAGAGCGCCTTCCCGGATGCGACCGAGCTCGACGTGATCGACCGCACGGGCGGTGGCGACCATTTCCAGGTCGTCGTCACCTCGGCGTCCCTGGCNNTGAGCTATTCGGACAAGATCAAGGAAGTCATCGACGGGTCGGACGTGGCGATCTTCATGAAGGGCACGCCCGCCCTCGTGATGTGTGGGAACTCCGATCGGGCGCTGCAGGCGCTGCGCCGCGCGGGCGCGCCGGTGACGGCGATCGACGTGCTCCCGGACCCGCAGATCCGGCAGGACCTGACGGCCATCTCGGGCTGGCCGACGATCCCGCAGGTGTTCGTCAAGGGCGAGCTGGTCGGCGGCGCCGACATCGTCGAAGAGCTCGAGCAGAGCGGCGATCTCGAGCAGAAGCTGCGCGAGAAGCTCGGCGAGGGATACGCCGCGTCGCGCAACGAAAGCACAGTGAACCTGGTTGCCGCGTAGCGGAACCAGGTTCGTGTCTTAGGCGCTGCTCGGAAGGTCATAGACATGAACCTGGTTTCGCCTACGGCGAGAACCAGGTTCAAGATCGGAGCGTCTCGAGCACGTCGTCGGCGTGCGTGTCCGGCTTGACCTGGTGCATGACGCGCTTGACGGTGCCGTCCTCGGCGATCACGAACGTCGAACGGCTGACGCCCATGTACTTCTTGCCTGCGAACGACTTCTCGCCCCAGACGCCGTAGTCGTCGGAGACGGTGTGGTCGACGTCGGCGAGCAGCGTGAACGGCAGGTCGTACTTCTCCTTGAACTTGACGTGCGAGCGCTCGTCGTCGGGTGAGATGCCGAGAACGACCGCGCCCTCGCGCTGGAACTCGCCGTAGACGTCGCGGATCCCGCACGCCTGCGTGGTGCAGCCCGGGGTGTCGTCCTTGGGGTAGAAGTAGATGACGACCTGCTTGCCGCGCAGCTCGGAGAGCTTGACCGTCTCGCCGTTGTCGCTCTTCAGCTCGAAATCGGGGGCCGGCTTGCCTTCTTCCACCACGGTGGGATCCTCTCGATAGGTTTCGGTGCCGATGCTAACGGCCCACCACGTGAACGCATTCCTCCTGATCGCCGTCTGCGTGCTGGCGTCGGCCGCTGCATTCTGGGCGCGCCGCCGTCGGGCGGGCACCGCGGTGGCTCAGCTGCTCGCGCTGGCGCAGACGCTGATCGTCGCCCAGGTGGCGCTCGGGCTGCTGCTTCTGTCCGACCACAAGCGCGCCGCCGACCACCTGCACTACGCCTACGGCACCTTTGCGCTGCTCGCCGTTCTCTCGCCGTGGCTTTACGCGCCCAGTGAGCCGCGGGCGCGTCTGCTGTGGTTCGGGATCGCGACGCTGCTGGCTGCGGCGCTCGGCGTGCGGGCCTGGATGACGGCATGAGGAACATCAACCCGTTCCTGCGCAACCTGGGGATCCTCGCCGTGGTCGCGCTCGCGATCGTCCTCCTGAACTTCGAGATCGCGCTGGCGACTGTCGGGGTGCTGATCCGGCTCGCGTTCTTCATCGCGATCGCCGTGGTCGCGTACTTCTTCTGGCGGGACATCGGCAGGCGCGAGATCGACACCTGGCCGACGCGCGCCGGCCAGGTGCTCTACGCGGCTGTCGGCCTGGGTGTCGTCGACATCGGCTGGTGGATGTTCGGCCACCCGTCGGGCCCGAACGCGCTGATCTTCTTCGTCGTCGCAGGGATCTGCGT
>PLDP01000285.1 GCA_003136795.1 Actinomycetota bacterium | reverse complement strand
AAAGAAAATCCCGCTGGGTACGGTGGGCGCTTTCGTCCACCTCACCGACCGACCGATTCAGGCTTGCGCCCTTCACGACTGCTCGGCGGGGCTTCGACCTACTTGCGCGCCGCACCCTGCGGGAGCCGCAATGTATGACGTGTGCGCGCCGCACGCAAGAGGGCGCACACGCGAAAAACCCGCTCTTTGCCGGGAAAGCTTGATGCCGGACGCTGCGCGCTCACTCGCCCAGTCGCTGCTCGACTCGGGGTGGCAGTACGTGACCGTCGATCCGTACGCCTGGAACGAGCAGGCGCTCCGCGGCTGGGCGAAGGCGGGGTTCGTCGAGGTCTCCCGCCATCCCGCCGACGACGAGCATGCGCACGAATGGGTGCTGATGCGCTTCGAACCTGGTTCGGCGCAGCCGAACCAGGTTCGCGAGTGAAGCGTCCGGCAGCTAGCATTCCGCCATGAACGCGAACCGGACGACGACGCGCTGCCACGCGCGGGCACACACCGTCGCCGGCTCGCGCGTGGCCTTCTAATCGGCTTGAGGAACGTCCTCAGCTGAACCGTCCGTGGCCTCCGGGTCGGGGACCGGCGACTCGTCCAGCTCTTCGTTCCTGTCGTCTTTGCGGGGGTGAATACTCTTGTCCGGTTCCATGAAGGTCGTCCTACCCGACAACTCACANNGCCGAGGGCCAGCACATCCACTTCCTGACCACTCGCGACACCGCTGACCCGGACGCGCTCTACGTGCTGCGGCATTCCTCGGCGCATCTCCTGGCCGAAGCGGTACGGCGGCTCTATCCGGGCGTGAAGATCGCGATCGGCCCGCCGATCGAGAACGGCTTCTACTACGACTTCGAGTTCCCGGAGCCGATCACCGAGGCCGACCTCGCAGCGATCGAGGACGAGGTCAAGCGGGAGATCAAAGAAGGGCGCGAATGGAGCCGCGAGGAAATCTCGCGCGACGAGGCGAAAGCGCGCTTCGCGGCCGAGGGCGAGCCGTACAAGGTCGAGCTCGTCGACACCGCCGAAGGGAACATCTCCCTCTACAGCCAGGGCGACTTCACCGATCTCTGCCGCGGCCCGCACCTGCAGAACGCGAAGCCGATCAAGGCGTTCAAGCTGACCGGGCTCGCCGGCGCCTACTGGCGCGGCGACGAGCACAACACGCAGCTGACCCGCATCTACGGCACCGCGTTCTACTCGCAGGCCGACCTCGACGCGTATCTCGAGCGGCTCGAGCAGGCGCGCACCCGCGACCACCGCCGCATCGGTCCGCAGCTCGATCTCTTCCACCTCTCGGAGCATTCGCCGGGCTCGCCGTTCTGGCATCCGAAGGGAATGGTCATCTGGAACATCCTCGAGGACCTGCGCCGGCGCGAGAATCTGCGGCGCGGCTACCTCGAGGTGAAGACGCCGCTCCTCTACGACGAGCAGACCTACGAGACCTCGGGGCACCTCCAGAACTACGAGGAGAACATCTTCTGGGTGCACTCGCACGCCGAGTCGGATCGGAGGATGGCGCTCAAGCCGATGAACTGCCCGGGCCACATGTTGCTGTTTGGGGAGCGGCTGCGCAGCTACAAGGACCTGCCGATGCGGTTCGCCGAGTCGTCGACCCTGCATCGCGACGAGCTTGGCGGCACCCTGCACGGCCTGCTGCGTGTGAAGCACGTCACCCAGGACGACGCGCATCTCTTCTGCTCGCCCGACCAACTCGAGGACGAGATCTTCGGCTGCCTCGACTACGCCGCATATCTCTACGACCTCTTCGGGATGGACGCGAAGTTCGAGCTCTCCACCCGCCCCGAGAAGAAGCTTGGGACCGACGAGGAGTGGGACTTCACCGAGGACGCGTTGAAGGCCGCACTCGAGCGGCGCAAAATCGACTACTCGGTCAACGAAGGCGATGGGGCGTTCTACGGCCCGAAGATCGACCTGCACATGCTCGACGCACTCGGCCGTTCATGGCAGATGGGAACCATCCAGCTCGACGCGCAGATGCCCCAGCGGTTCGGCCTCTCGTACATGGGCGCCGACAACAAGGAGCACTTCCCGTACGTGATCCACCGCGCGCTTCTCGGCTCGCTCGAGCGGTTCATCGGGATCCTGATCGAGCACCACGCCGGCGCCTTCCCGTTCTGGCTCGCGCCCGTCCAGATCCGCGTGCTCCCGGTCGGCGAAAGCCACCGCGACGCCGCCCATGCCCTGGCGGCGAAGCTCGCCCCCTACCGGGTCGAGGTCGACGCCTCGGACGACACCGTCGGCAAGCGGATCCGCAACGCCGAGGTCGAGAAGCTCCCGTTCGTGGTCGTCTTCGGCGACAAGGAGTCCGACGAGGCCCTGGCGGTGCGCGAGCACGGCGGCGACCAGACCACCCTTTCTCTCCATGATTTCCGGGCAAAACTTGCTACCCTGAGTCCCTGGCAAGCAGGGGCGGAACCGTCTCTCACCTCCTAGCGCAAGCTTCGGAGGTTCAACTTACTGCTCAACCGAGCAGGTTGAAGGAGAGTTTCTGCCGCTGCGTGCCAGCGGTTTTTGTCGTTTCTAGGGAGGTCAACACGAGCTTGGTGAAGAACATTTGAGGCCGCGCAGGCGTTCCGGTTTTGAACCGCCGCGCCGTCCCGAGCCCCAGACGCGCATCAACGATGCGATTCGCGTCCCGAAGGTTCGGCTGATCGGCGAGAACGGAGAGCAACTCGGAATCAAGACGACCGACGACGCCCGTGAGTACGCATACGGGAAGAACCTCGATCTGGTCGAAGTCGCGGCTCAGGCGGACCCGCCGGTTGCCCGGGTCATGGACTACGGGAAGTACCGGTACGAGCTCGAGCAGAAAGCGAAGCTCGCGCGCAAGCACCAAACGCAGATCAACGTCAAGGAGATCAAGCTCAGACCCAAGATCGGGATCCACGACTACGAGACCAAGAAAGGCCACGTCGCGCGCTTCTTGAACCAGCGCGCGAAGGTCAAGGTCACGATCATGTTCAGGGGCCGCGAGCGCGAGCATCCGGACAGAGGGCGTGACCTCCTGATGCGTCTGGCAGATGACGTGAAGGAGATCGGTCTCATCGAGACTCAACCGCTCCTCGAAGGGCGGAACATGACCATGGTGCTCGGCCCAACGAAAAACGCAGGAGCAAAAAGAGATGCCCAAGCAGAAGACACACTCGGGAGCGAAGAAGAAATTCAAGGTGACGGGCACCGGGAAGCTGATGCGCCGGTCGGCGAACCAGAGTCACAACCTGGAGCACAAGTCGCCGAAGCAGAAGCGGGCGTTCAGTAAGGACCACCCCGTCGACGCGGACAACGAGAAGACCGTCAACCGCATGCTGGGAAGGCGGTAGTAACCGATGGCTCGCGTCAAGCGCTCCGTTCACGCCCGCAAGAAGCGGCGCAAGGTCCTCGGCGAAGCCAAGGGCTACTTCGGGCTCAAGAAGTCGAACTACACCTACGCCAAGGAGCAGGTCGAGCGCTCCCTCGCGTACGCCTACCGCGACCGCAAGGTGCGGAAGCGCGAGTTCCGGAAGCTCTGGATCATGCGCATCAACGCCGGCGCGCGCGCCCATGGGCTCTCGTACAACCAGTTCATGCATGGTCTGAAGGCGGCGAACGTCGAGCTCGACCGGAAGGTGCTGGCGGATCTCGCCGTCGCCGATCCGGCGAAGTTCGGCGAGATCGTCGAACAGGCCAAGTCGGCTCTCGCCGGCGCTGCGAAATAACCCGCCGGGCGGAGATCTTCAACCGCCAGGCCGTCTACTGCGACGGCCGTTCACCGCTGTACGTGAACCTGTGCCGTCGACTCGCGGAAGACCCGCGGGTCGACGCCATCGCTCCGGCGCTCACGTGGGACCTGCCGCTGCGGCTGCTGGCTGGGCTGCACTACCTCGTGCTTGCGCACCAGGCGTCGTGGGAAGACGTCGATGGCGCGCTCGACCAGCATGCGGAGTTCCTCACGCGCTGGGTGACCGAGCACGTCGTGCAGACGAACGAGGTGCAGCGGGCGTGGGGGCTCCTACCGGCGTTCCTCTTGGTCGCCGACGGGCGCCCGTTCGACCTGCTCGAGCTCGGTTCGTCGGCCGGGCTCAACCTGCTCTGGGACCGCTATCGCTACCGCTACGCGAGCGGCGCCTGGGGCGACGGGCCGCTCGAGCTGACCGGCGACGATCGCGTGCCGCCGCCGGCGGAGCTGTTTCAGCGACGCGTGACCGTCGATCGCCGGCGCGGCATCGACCTCAACCCGGTCGACGCGACGACCGAGCACGGCGCGCGCCTGCTGCAGGCGTTCGTCTGGGCCGACCAGACCGAACGGGTCGAGCGGCTCCTCCGCGCGATCGACATCGTCCGCCACGACCCGCCGGAGCTGATGCGCGGCGACTACGTCGAGTCGCTGCCTGCGCTGCTTCGTGATCGCCACGACAGCGCTCAGCTCGTCGTCTTCCAGACCGCGTCGACGATGTACCTCGACTCGAGCGCGACCGATCGCCTGCGGGCCGCGCTGCACGACGCGGCCCACGACGAGCCGCTCGTCTTCATCTCGACCGGGCGCGCACCGGATGACAACGGCTTCGCGCTCGAGCTCGAGCGCTATCCCGACGGCCGCGTGGAGCGGCTCGGTGTTTTCGACTTCCACGGCGAGTGGCTGGAGTGGGGGCGCTAGACCCCTGATTCGACGAGCGACCTGAGGTAGCTCTCGACGTTGTCGAAGTTCGCCTCCATGCCGTCGTACTTCGTCACGTGGTCGCGCCCGGCCTGGTCGTGGAACGCCAGGCTCCAGGTCATCCTCGTCCCTCCGTCGGTTTCCCGCAGCTCCATGGTCTCGACTGCCTCGACGTCCGGCCATCCCTCGTACTGCCACGTCTGGACGCTCCGGGTCGGCGGCTCGACCTCCAAG
>PLDP01000033.1 GCA_003136795.1 Actinomycetota bacterium | reverse complement strand
CGTCGGGGTCGGTGCGCGGCAGGACGCCGTGGCCGAGGTTGAAGATGTGCCCGGGCCGGCCGGCGGCCCGCGCGAGCACGTCGCGCGCAGCCGCTTCCACCCGCTCCCACGGGCCGAGCAGCACCGCGGGATCGAGGTTCCCCTGCACGGCGCGGTCGGCGCCGGCGATCGCCCAGCCGTCGTCGAGCGCGATGCGCCAGTCGAGCCCGATCACGTCGCCGCCCGCGCGCGCCATCGCCGGCAGCAGCGTCGAGGCGCCGGTGCCGAAATGGATCGTCGGTACGCCGGCGGCCGCGAGGATGCGCGCCGACCACGGCGCGACGAACTCCTCGTAGTCGGCAGGTGAGAGGGCGCCGACCCACGAGTCGAAGAGCTGCACGACATCCGCGCCCGCACGCGCCTGGGCGGCGACGTACGACCCGAAACAGTCGGCGAGCTTCTCCATCAGCGCGCGCCAGACCGCCGGCTCCGTGTACATGAGCGACTTGACCGTCGCGAACTCGCGCGACGGCTTCCCCTCGACGAGGTAGCCCGCCACGGTGAACGGCCCGCCGCAGAAGCCGACGACCGCCTGCTCGTCCTTGAGCTCACCACGGACGATGCGGATCTCCTCGAGCAGCGGCGCGAACGCCTCGTCGGGGTCCGGCACCCGCAGCGCCTTAACGTCCGCGAGCGTCCGCACCGGATGCTCGATGACCGGGCCGACGCCTTCGACGAGCTCGACGTGCAGGCCCATGCCGAGAACCGGGGTCATGATGTCCGCGAACATCACCGCCGCGTCCACGCCGTGGCGGCGCACCGGCTGCAGCGTCACCTCGGCGCACAGCTCGGGAGTGCCCGCTACCTCCCAGAACGAGTGACGCTCGCGGATCGCGCGGTACTCCGGCAGCGACCGGCCGGCCTGGCGCATGAACCACACCGGGGTGTGCTCCACCGGCTCGCGGCGGGCGGCCCTGACGAGAAGCGGTTCCATCGAGGGTTAGGCTAGCCGCCGTGCCGAAAGGGCCACTTGCAGTCCGGTGGGGCGCACCGCCGTCGACGACGCCGCACGCAGGCGCCGTCGAGACCGTGCGCGTCGAGCTCGAGAACGCCGGCACGATCGCCTGGCGCAAAGGCATGAACCTCGCCTACCACTGGCTGGACGACCGCGACAACCCGATCGTCTGGGACGGCGACCGGACGCCCGCCCCGCCGCTTGCGCCCGGCGAGCGTGGCGCGGTCGAGGCGAAGGTGCGCGCGCCGATCCCGCCGGGGCCCTACCGGCTCGCGTTCGACATGGTCGCCGAGAACCGCGCCTGGTTCTCGGAGCTCGGTAGCCCGATGCTCGCGCAGGACGTGCGCGTCGCCGAACGGCCCGGCGAGCCGCACGCCGACCTGCCGGACGGCGTCGAGCCCGCCGAGGACTGGCTCGAGCGGGTGCGCACGACGCACGCCGAGGGCTTTGCGGTCGTCGCGGGCGCGATCGCCTGGGAGGGCCTGCACCGCCCGCACGCGCTCGCGAGCTACGAGCCCGGCCCGGGGCGCATCCCGGGCTTCGGCGCGCCGCTCCTCTGCCCGTCGGTGCTTCCAGGCGTCGAGCTCGAACGGCTCGACGACGTGGCGGGCCTGCCCGCGTTCGCCGCCCCGCGCAGCGAGCCCTGGGTCTACGACGGCCGGATTGTGCTTAGAGCTCGACCGCAATCCGGTCGTCGACGCGCGTGAACACGAACGCGCCGAGCGCCAGCGCGAGCGCCGCTGCGACGACGAGGTAGATCACCTCGGCCGGGCGAGGCAAGTGCCCGGACCAGAGCGCGTCGCGAACGGCAGCGATCGGCGGCGCGAGCGGGTTGCCCCAGCGCAGCACCGCGACCAGGGTCGGGTGACCCTTTGCCTTGTCAGGCAGCGTCGCGGCGCTCCAGAGGATCGGCGTCAGGAAGAACCAGGGCAGGAGCGCCGCGGTCAAGACGTGCTCGATGTCGCGGAACAGCACGTTCAGGCACGCAACGAGGAGCGCGAGCCCGGCGACGAGCCCCGCGAAGACGACCGCCAGGGGGATCGCGACCCACACCGTCGTCCGTGCCTCGGGGACAAAGAGCAGAGACAGCACGATCAGGATCACGAGCATCAACCCGTAGGTGACCGCCTGCGTCGCGACCATCGAGAACGCGACGAGCTGCCGCGGGAAGCGCACCTTCTTGATCAGCTCGGCGCTGTCGACCATCGAGCGCGACGCGGACTGGAGGGAGACCGAGAAGAAGATCCAGCAGGAGAGGCCCGCAAGCAGATACACGGGATAGTGCGCGATCTTCTTGTTCTGGAAGATCAGCCCGAAGACGACGAGGTAGACGCCCAGCAGCACGAGCGGGTTGAGGAGCGACCAGAGAACGCCGAGCAGCGATCCCTTGTACTTCGCCTGGAAGTCCCGGCGGAAGAGGTTCGCGAAAAGCTCGCGGTAGCGGAGGAGATCGGCGTAGACCGTCATCGTCGCGCACTAGTCTAGGGATGGCTTGTGCGGGCAAACACAGCCCTAACACCCCTCTACTACCCTCGCCCCACGTGAGCACCCTCGCGGCGGTCGCCGCCTTCCCCGCTTCCGCACTGGCGGTCTTCCTGCTGCTCCGCTCGCCGCTTGCCCGCCGCCTCGTGGCCGCGCCCTCGGCCGACCGCTGGCACGAGCGCGCAACTCCCCTGTTCGGCGGGGCCGGCATCTTCCTCGGGATCACGGCCGGGATCTGGATCGCTGCGGCCGTGCACGCGATCCCGGTCACCAAGGAGCTCGGCGGCATCTACGGCGGGATCGTCCTGCTCTTCATCGCCGGCCTCGTCGACGACATCCGCGCGTTGCCTCCACTCGCGAAGCTGGCCGCGCAATCCGCCGCGGCCGGCCTCGTGCTTGCGACCGGCACCGACGTCCAGCTGATCCACTCCAAGATCGTCGCCATCGCGGTCGCGCTCATCTGGCTGGTCGGGATGACGAACGCGTTCAACCTGCTCGACAACATGGACGGTCTCGCCGCGACGCTCGCAGGCATTGCCTTCGCCTTCTTCGCAATCGATGCGGTCACCGTCCATCCAAGCCACACCGTGCTCGTCCTCGCGCTCTCGGGGGCGCTCGCCTGCGGCGGCTTCCTGCCGTTCAACCTCCGCCCGCACGGCAAGGCGCTCGTCTTCATGGGCGACTCCGGCTCGCAGGTGCTCGGCTTCACGCTCGCCGCGCTCGGCCTCTCGGCGAGCTGGAAGGTGGCCGGGACGACGGTCGCGACGTTCCTGCTGCCGATCCTCGTGCTCGCGGTACCCATCCTCGACACCACGCTCGTGACGATCGTGCGCCTGCTGGAGGGCCGGCCCGTCTACCAGGGCGGGCGCGACCACAGCTCGCACCGGCTCGTGCGCTTCGGGCTCTCCGAGAAGCACGCAGTGCTGCTGCTCGCGCTGATCGCGACGGCGCTCGGCGGCACGAGCCTCGCCTACAACGTGCTCGACGACCAGAAGCTCGCACTCGTCGGCGTGCTCGTCACGTTCTTCCTGCTCGTGCAGTTCGCGAGCTTCCTCGCCGACGTCGAGCGCCGTGTCTCGCCCGGCGCCGATGCCACACCGCTGAACGCATTCGCGGTCCACTCGCGGCGGCTCGTCGAGGTCGCGGTGGACTTCGTGCTCATCAGCGGTGCGTTCGCCGCCGCCTACGGGGTGCGCTTCGGGTGGCCGGGAACGGTCAACCAGCGCCACATCGCCGAGGTGACGCTGCCGATCATGATCGCGGCGCGCTATCTCGCGTTCGTGCCCTTCGGCCTCTACCGCTCGATCTGGCGCTACGCGTCGAGCCGCGACATCGCCGCGATCGCATCCGCCGTCGTCGTCTCCGAGATCGTCGCGCTCGCCTATATCGTGCTGACGCAGTCGATGGGCGACTTCTCGCGCTCGTTCTTCATCGTCGACGCGCTCCTCTGCACCGCCGCCGTCGGCGCTTCGCGGCTGGCCGAGCGCACGATCGTCATGGGCCTGCACTCGTATCGCGGCCGCACCGGGCGCCGCACGATCGTCATCGGCGCGGGACGCACCGGCCGCAGCCTGTTGCGCGAGCTGCGTGAGACCGCCGGCGAGCGCGTGGTCGGCCTCGTCGACGACAACCCCAAGCTGCGCAGGCGCCGCGTGCACGGCGTGCCGGTGATCGGCGGCACGCACGAGCTCGCCCGCCTGCTCGAGCGCGTCAGGCCCGACATCGTGCTCGTGACGATCCCGGACGCTCCTCGCGACCGCCTCGACGCAATCGTCGACGCGTGTGCGACCGCGGAAGTGCAGTGCCGGTTCGTGCGGCGCGAGATCGACCTCGATCCGCGTGTGGTGCTCGGAGCAGACGCCGAGTGAGCTCGCCGACACCGGCGAAGCGGTCGTTCCTCGACCGTTATCTCGCAGTGTTTCCCGTCGTGATCGCGGCGCTCGCGCTCCTCGCGCTGCTCTTCTGGGAGGCGTCGGCCAGGCGCACGCCGACGATCTTCAGCGACGAGCTCGAGTGGACACAGATCTCTCGCGCGATCGCCGCGACCGGCCATGCTGCGCGGCGCGGCCAGCCGATCTCGTTCAAGTCGCTCTATGCGTTCCTGATCGCCCCGGCCTGGTGGCTCCACTCGACCGGAGCGGCGTATGCGGTGATCAAGTACGTGAACACGGTCGTGATGGCGCTTGCTGCGATCCCGACGTATCTGCTCGCCCGCACGCTCGTTCCGAAACGCCCCGCGACGATTGCCGCGCTCGCCTCGTTGTGCACGACGGCGCTGTACTACGCCGGCTTCATTCTCCCGGAAGTCCTCGCGTATCCCACGTTCATCCTGTGCGCGTGGGTCTCGATCCGCGCGCTCGCAGGCGCCGGCCGCCGCTGGACGATCGCGGCGATCGTGCTCGACCTGCTCGCGGTCGAGGTGCGTAGCGAGCTGATCACCCTGATCGCGTCGTTTGCGCTCGGGGCCACGATCCTCTGGCTGGTCGGTCCGCGCGGGCAGCGGCTGCGGCGCGACTGGGGCGTGTTCGACTACGTCGGCGCGACGCTGTTGCTGATCGGCGCGTTCGTCGTGCTCAACCGCCTCTTCAGCCCGAGCCAATGGAGGACCGTCACCGAGACGTTCAAGGGACGGCTGTTCTCGCTCGGCTTCCAGGCTGCATCGGCTTTCGCGATCGGCCTCGGCCTGCTGCCGTTCCTCGGCGGGCTGGCGTCGCTCTGGCTGCCGGAGCGGAGGACCGACCCCCGGTGGCGCGCGTTCGCCGCGTTCACCGCCTCGGCGGTCTTCTTCGTCGGCACGTACACCGGCGTCAAGGCCGCCTATCTCTCCACGAACTTCGCGACCCGCGTCGAGGAGCGGAACCTGATCTACCTCGGGCCGCTGCTCATCGTCGGCGCCGCGGTGTGGCTCTGCACGCAGCGGCGCTGGCTGCCGGGAACGCTCGTGGCCTGGGCGTTCACCGCCTGGCTCGTCCTCTACTACGGCTATCAGCTCGACTTTCCCTATTTCGAGGCGCCGGGCTACGGCGTCGCGACACTGGCGAATCGCGCGTGGCACTGGGACCAGCCGACGATCCGGATCGGGCTCGCGGTCGCGTGCGCGATCGTGCTCGGGCTGATCATGGCGCCGGCGCGCGTGCGCCGGCCGGCCCTGATCCTGGCGGTGGTCGCGACGTTCACCTGGATGCTCGCCGGTGAGATCGAGGCCTCGCGCGGCGCGGCGATCCAGTCGCAGATCTACGCCGACCACATGCCTCAGCCGCTGAACTGGATCGACCGCGCGACAGGCGGCAACGACGTCACGTACATGGGGCAGGACATCTCGAACGGCGAAGCGCTCGGCGTCAACCTGCTCGAGTTCTGGAACCGCTCGGTGAAGCACATCTGGTCGCTCGACGGTTCGGCCCCGCCGCCCGGCCCGACGCTCACCCCCGACCTGCTCAACCGCTTCGGCGCGCTCACGAACGATCCCGGGCTCAAGTACGTCGTCTCGCCGGACGGCGTGAACCTGGTCGGCACGACCGTCGCTCGCGAGCCGGGATTGACTCTGCGCCGGATCGACCACCACCCATGGATGATCCAGGAGACGCTGTACAAGGTGACGAACGACGGCTGGATCTCCGCCTATCAATCGACCGAGACCGCCCTTGGGCGTTTTGCCTACTTCGGTCCAGAACGGGCACCGGGAACGCTGCACGTCACGGTGGGCCGCGCAGGGTTCTGCCCGACCTCGGCTCCGAGCACGCATGTAACCGTACGGATCGGACCGGTTGCGCTCGACGAGCAGCGCGCGCCGTACGTCGCGCATGCGGTAAAGACGGAGCGGTTCACGCTCCGGAACTGCACGAGCCGTTCAATCAGTGTGACTGCGACACCGCCGCTCGCCGTTCAGGTGACCGCCTTCCCGACCTTCGTGCCGAGGCAGTACGGCATCGGCGACGACCGGCATCTCGGCGCGCAGGTCGGCTTCTCGTTCATTCCGAAGCGCTGACGAGCAGCGGAAAGCGCACACGCGTCAGGAGGCGTACACCCGGCATCGGCTCGACCGACCAGAGCGCCGTCTGCACGAGGCGCGGCAGCTTCACGCGCTGGGGCATCAGGAACGGCCGCAGCTCGACCCGCTCCCAGCCGGCCGCACGCACGTCGGCGATCAGCTCGCCCGTCGAGTACGCACGCGGGTCGAAGTCGAACACCAGCTTGCGGCGCGTGAAGCTGCGCACGCGTGCGAGGAATGCGCGCCGGTCGGGCACGAGGTAGAGCGAGCGGAAGATCGTCGTGGCGTCGACGTCCGCCGGCGGCACGTAGTCGAACATCCCAGGCCCGACGCGGTCGCCGAGTGTGCGCCGCGCGACCTCGACCATCACCTCACTCGCGTCGACGCCGCGGTAGTCGAGGCCGAGCGCCAGCAGCTGCCGGCCGAGCCCGCCGTCGCCGCAAGCGATGTCGAGCACCGAATCGCCTGCGCCGAGGCGGGGGCCGTGCTCGACCACGAGCTTCGCACGGCGCGCGTAGTAGCGCTCGGCGTCCGCATAGTCATGCGCGCTGTAGCGCTCCGCGATCGCGTCGTACTTGGGCACGACGTCTTTCACAGCGAGCGCAGCGTCTCGGGATGCTTGCGCACGAAGCGCACGATGCCCGCCCAGTGCCAGAGCGTGCGGCGCGTCAGCCACTTCTTGTCGGTCTCCGCCTTGTGCTCATGCGAGACGACGGCCTGCGGGACGTACCAGCGCTCCCAGCCCGCCCGGCCGGCCCGATAGGCGAGGTCGATGTCCTCGCCGTAGAGCCGGAAGCCCTCGTCGAAGCCGCCGAGCTCGTCGAGCATCGTGCGCCGCAGCATCAGGAAGCCGCCGAGCATCCAGTCGGCCTCGACGGCCTGCTCGGGCGGCGACTCGTCGAGGTGGAAGTGCCGCCGCTGCGGCACGACGAGCCGCAGCGGCGTGCGGCGCACGATCGTGCCGGTGACCGTCGGGAAGCGCCGGCGCGACGGCTGCCACGTCCCGTCGGGGAACACCATGCGCGGGCCGGCGATCCCGCAGCGCAGATGCTCGGCCATGAACGCGCGCAACGCGTCGATCGCCCCGGGCTCCGGGATCGCGTCGGGGTTCGCGCTCACGACCAGCTCGGCCGTCGTGCGCGCGACGCCGAGGTTGATGTTCGCACCGAAGCCGAGCGGCGCGGCATTGTGCACGGCATCGACCCCGGCCGGAACGGAGCCGGGAATGTTCGCGATCACGACGAGCTCGTCGACCTGCTCGCGAAGTGCGGGCAGCGACTGCTCGAGCTCGCGTGGATGGCCGTGCGAGACGACGACGGCTGCGACCTTCATGCGAGAGCTCTCCTGTAGACGTCTGCCGTCGACCGCGCGCTCTTCTCCCACGAGAACTCTTTGGCGCGCTCGAGCCCGGCCCGCGAATACCGCTCGCGCTCGTCGAGCGCGCGGCGAACCGCACCGGTGAGATCTCCGTCTGCGGCGTAGACCCCCGCGTCGCCCGCGACCTCGCGCAGCGCATCGTCGCCCGACAGCACGACCGGCACGCCGCTTGCCATCGCCTCGAGCGCCGGCACGCCGAATCCCTCGTAGCGCGACGGCAGCAGGAACGCGGCCGCGCCGCGATAGAGCTCCGCGAGCTGCGGCTTCTCGACGAAGCCGCGCACGTCGACGCCGCGCGCGCGCAGCTCACGCGCGAGCGCCGGCTCTTTCTCGGGGCCCGCGACGACCAGCGGCAGCCCGACCGCCGCGGCCGCCTCAGCGGCGGCGAGCGGGTTCTTGCGCGCCTGCACCGCCCCGACGAAGAGCAGGTAGCCGCCGTGCGAGCCGTCGCCCGGCGAGAACGCGGGGTCGACACCGTGCGGTATCACGGTGATCTTGTCCGGCGGGATGCCGTACAGCTCGATCGCGTCCCGCTTCGTGCGCTCGGAGACGGCGATCACCTGCGCGGCGCGCCTCGCCGCGCGCGGCACGAACGTCTTGAAGGTCANNCGGCGCAGGAGCCGCGGCAGCGACCAGGCCATGCGCACCTCTTGCGAACGCGCCGCGAGTGCGAGCGGCTCGACGCCGTCGGGCACCAGCTCGGGGTGCCGCGTGACGGCGCCAAAGCGCAGGTCGGGCGCGACGAACGGGAGCTGGCGCAACAGGTTCAGGACGTAGGTCTCCTCGCCCGTGCGGTTGCGGCCGAGCACGTCTGCGTCGAGGACGATCACGCGAGCTCCTCGTAGACGGCACGCGTCCGCGCGGCCACCTCGGCCCAGGTGACGCCACGCTGCGGCTCGGAGCGCGCCGCGCGTTCGATGCCCTCGCGAATCGAGGTGACGTCCTCCGGGTCGACGTAGACGGCGGCGTCCCCGGCGAGCTCCGCCATCGGCGAATCGCGGCTCGTCACGACGGGGCAGCCGCAGGCGAGCGCTTCCGCCACCGGAATGCCGAACCCTTCGTAGAGCGAGGCGTAGACGAGGCACCGGGCGCCCCGGTAGAGCGCGGCCAGCTCCTCGTCGGAGACAGCGCCGAGCCAGGTGACGTCGCGCGGTGGCTCGACGCCGCCCCAGCCGCGCGCGCCGACGACGCGCAGCTCGCCGTCGACCGCCTGCGCGATGCGCGCGAGGTTCTTCCGCGGCTCGAGCGTTCCGACGGCGAGCACGTAGTCGCCCTCGGCGCGCGGACCGTCGGGGGTGAAGACGTCCTCGACGGCGTTCGGCACGACCCTGATCTTCGCGACATCGGTGCCGAGAAGCGAAACGAGCTCACGCTTCGTGAACTCCGAGACGGCGATCACGCGATGCGCCGCGGCGACGACGCGTGGCACCGCGATCCGCGAGTACGTGCGTGTCCAACGGTTGAACCACTCCGGGTGCCGCAGGACGGCGAGGTCGTGCACGGTGACGACGAGCGGCTGCGCAGCGCGAAACGGGCCGCGAAACGTCGGGCAGTGCAACACGTCGGCGTCGGCGCGCAGGCGCGGGTACCAGAAAACGTCGGCCGCGAGCGTCCGCGCCCGCGACGTCGCGGGATACGACACCTCGACCACGTCGAGGTGGTCGCGCAGCGCGCGCACGTAGCGCGCCGTGCCGGCACGCGTCTGGCGCAGCGGCGTCGTGTCGAGCGCTACGCGAATCGCTGGTACCCCTCGAGAAAGATCTCGCCGACGCGCCGCCACGAGAATCGGCGGGCGTGCTCGATCCCCGCGGCGCGCAGCTCGTCGTGCCGCGCGAGCGCTTCACGCACCGCCAAGGCGATCGCCTCGGCACTCTCCGGATCGGCGCGCACGGCGGCAGTGCCGGCGGCCTCGTCCATCGACGCATGCGCCGAGACGACGACGGGGGCGCCCGAGGCCATCGCCTCGGTGATCGGCATGCCGAAGCCCTCGAAGCGGGACGGATAGGCGACCACAGCGGCGCCGCGGTAGAGCCGCGCGAGCTCCTCGTCGCTGACGCGGCCGAGCCGCACGACGCCGGGCCGGTCGAGCTGCGGCTGCTCGCCCCAGCCCTGCCCGCCGGCGACGACCAGCGAGAGCCCCGTGTCGCCGAGCAGGGCGAAGGCGTCCACGAGCGTGCCGAGGTTCTTGCGCGGCTCCAGCGTCGCCACCGTGAGCAGATACGGCCCGCCGAGGTCGGCGGCCTCCCCGCCGGCCGTGAACTCGGGCGCCACACCAGGGCGGGCGACGAGCACCCGCTCGCGTGGGAAGTCGAGCGTCCGCGCGAAGTCGTCGGCGGTGAACGACGAGTTGGCGAACACGACGTCGCAGGTCAGGGCCGCGTTTCTGTACTTGCGCCGGTGCATCGATTGCGTGCGCTTCGTCGTCCACTCCGGATGATGCAAGGGGACGACGTCGTGGATCGTCGTCGCGCGGACGCCGCGCTTCTGCGGCGGATACATCCAGTCGGTGAAGTGCAGCGCGTCGAAGCGCCCGATGAACCGCTCGGCGGGCGGATAGCCGGCCATCGACCAGGCGGTGCGCCAGCCGTGCGCGCCCGGGAGGGCGACCAGCTTCAACTCCACGTCGACGCCGGCGAGCGCCTCCGGGATCGCGCGCTTGCCGTCCGGCGAGGTCGGCGCGAACGCGACGATCTCGTGGCCAAGCGGCCGCGCGACCTCGGCCAGCCCCGTCAGCGAGCCTCGGATGTAGTTGTTCACGCCCGTCCGCTCGTGCGAGAGCGGCGAGACGTCGAATGCGATCCTCATCTGAGGTAGTCAAACGAGTAGTAGTGCGCGCCGAGACGACGCCGGTCGGCCGGGCCGGGCACGCGCAGCGTGGCGGCGGTGAACCGTACCGTGCACGTCTGTCGAGCGCCGGGTCGCAAAGGCACGCGCAGCGTCGGCTGATCGGTCGGCGCAATCGAGATCGAGCCGACAACGTGACCGAGCTCCGTCGCAGTCACCGTCTGGTCGACGGCGAACAGATGCGCATCGGTTCCGAGCCGCACCGAGAGCGTCCCTCCGGCGCAACTGAAGCGGCGATAGGTGACGGTTCGCCCTCCCCAGCTGTCCGGGTACACACCGCTGATGCGCGTCAAGATGACGAGCGGCCCATCGACGCGATAGAGCGTGAGGCCGATCTGCGCGTCACGGGCGAGTGGCGTGCCCGCGATATCGGTGTACGAGACGGCGTACTGCACGTGCGGGACGGTGCCGGTAGCTGTCGCGAGCTCACCGTCGGGACGGGCGAACACCGGAGTCTCAGGCAGGCCGCCGTCCGCCGGGTCGGGCCCATCGACGGTGTAGACGGTGCGCACGCTGCGATTGAAGAACTCGTTGTTCCAGAGCGGCCGCGTCTCGCCGGCGTAGTGCCAGAGGAAGGAGACGTCCGCGTCCCGACCGACAGTGCGGTCGATCCAATCCGGATGCGCCTTGCGAATGCCCGCGAACAACGCACCAACCGACGCCTGGTGGATGCCGTGACGCCCGTTCTCGACGACGGCCGACGCCAGCACGAAGTAGACGAGCACGAGTGCGGGGAAGACGGGCGCGTAACGCTTGGGCACGAGCACGAAGGCCGCTCCGACCGCGAGCCCGACGCCGAGCGCAACAATCCGCAGCGGCCCGAAGTGAATGCCCTGATCCTGCACCCACCACCAGGGCAGCAGCCCAAGCGTGTCGGAGATCGCGGATGTGTTCACGAAGCGGGCGAACGGGACGGCCACCGGGAGGACGCCGGCTACAGCAGCCGCCACGACTCGCACCCGGCGGGACGACGGCACGACATCACGCGCCAGCAGACCGAGCATCGCGATCACCGCGAGCGGCGCGACGTAGAAATCGTTGCGTTCTTCGATGCGAAAGGATTGGCGCGACGCGAAGACGGCGACCTCCGCGACGAGCAGAACCGTAACGGGCAAGCTTGCAGCCACGAACGCGCGCGCGCCCGGCGAGAGGCCGCGCGGCGCGAGCCACATCGCGAGCAGCGCGGCGAGCCCGATTACGCCGACGTAGAGGTCGAGCTCGGCGACGTGCCACAGCAGATAGCGCCCGACATCGCCGATCGAGTACCCGCTGCCGGTCGCGGCCCGGTAGGCGCCGAGGAGCGAGAGCGGCGAACGGCCACGGGCCACGGTCGCCGCAAGCGCGAGCACGATCGCGCCTCCGGTGATGCCGTAGAGCGTCACGAAGCGGCGCAGGCGCAGACGCAGGTCGCGCTCGATCAGGCCGTGCAGCACCGGTGCGGCGAGCGCGGCTCCGAAGAGCGCGACCGCCTGCGCGCGGGTCGCGAAGCAGAGCGCACAGACGGCAAGGAGCAGCGCCTGCCGCCTCGGGGTCGGCCGTTCGAGCGTGAGCACGAGCACGAGCACCGCCAGCACGAAGAGTGGGTAGAAGGCGTTCTCGGTCATCAACGTGCCGGTGTAGAGCATCGAAGGCACGAGCACGCTGAGCGCCGCGGCCGCGAGCGAGAGCGCGGGTGACAGCAACCGCCGCGCGAGGAAGTACGCCGGCACCGCGGTCAGCGACATCACGACCGCATTGATCAGCTTCGCGACGTAGTACGCGGTCGGGACCGAATGGAAGAGCCCGAACGCCGGCGCGATCAGCACCGGATAGACGAACCCGTAGCCGTTGCTCGGCACGTCACGGACGAGAAAGGTCCCACTCGAGGCGACGGACTTGCCGAGCTCCGAATAGATCAGCTCGTCGACCATGATCCAGGGCGAGGCCGTGCGCCCCGCGAGTGCCATCCGGAGCGCGATCGACAGGCCGACGATCGCGATGAGCCACGCCCACGCGGGCAGCGCCTCGAGCCGCCGGCGGCTCGAGGTCACGTGACGATCCCGGAGTCGACCGCGGCGCGCGCGAGGTGCCGCGCGTCGTCGATGCCGACCTCGACGGCCGCCTCGGCGATTCGCCAGAGCACCGCGTCGTCGACGGCGTCGCCGCCGGCCGCGACCTCGAGCGCCGCGGCGTACGCGTCGGCGACCTTCGGCAATGCATGCTCGCGCTCGACATAGGTGCGCGCCGCAGCGCCGAACACCGCGCCGTGCTCCACCGCGAACTCGAGCGCCAGGTCGAGCGTGGCGACCTCGAGCTCGTCGACGGGCACCTTGAGCACGACGTCGTCGGGCAGCTCGCTGAACCAGCCGACGTCGGAGACGAGCAGCGGCTTGCCGAGCGCGAGCGCGCGGATCACCGAGCCCGAGGTCTCGCCCATCGTCGGATAGCGCAGGTTGACGAGCACGTCGCAGGCCGCCATCAGCGACCACATGCGCTCCTCCGGCACGTAATCGAGACGCTGCACTCCCTCGGTCAGCCCGAGCCGTTCCAGCCGACGCTCGACGTCGAAGCGCTCACCCGTGGCGCCGACGAGCAGGAGGCGCGCGCCCGGCAGCCGGCGGCGCAGCGATGCGAACGCCTCCAGCACCTGCGGAATCCGTTTGTTCATGTTCAGGTAGCCGAAGCAGCCGATCAGCGGCGCACCGCTCACGTCGGTCGCGGGCACGACCTCGGCGTGCGGCCACGCGGGATGCGGGATCCGCCAGAGGCGCCCCTCGTAGCCGGCCGAGCGCGCGCGGTCGCCGACGTAGTGCGAATGGACGATGAGGCCGTGCGCCTGGTCGAGCACGACGCCGGAGAGCGGGAACCGCTCGGGCTGTGTCTCCCAGAGGAGCGGCAGCAGGTTGTCGAGCACGCCGAGGCCGAGCAGCCGCCCCGCGACGCCCAGGTCGCGCTCCATCGCATCGAGGTAGCCGCGCCCGTTGCCTCGGCCGATCGTGATGCCCGCGATCAGGTGGTGCAGCACGTACTCGTGCAGGACGACGACGCCGGGCCGCTTCAGCAGCGCGTCGACGATCCAGCCGTGTGCGTCCGGATCGTTGCCGACGTGATAGAGCGCGACGTCGGCGTCGGGGGCGCGCTTGCCCTCCTCGGCGACGACGACCTCGACGCGTTCGCGCAGTGCAGGGAGCAGGAGCGTCGAGTAGTCGGCGATCCCCGAGCGCGACGGCGGCAGCGGCGAGTAGTAGGCGACGCGCATCTAGATGGTTGATCGGGAATTG
>PLDP01000111.1 GCA_003136795.1 Actinomycetota bacterium | reverse complement strand
CCGAAGTCGAGCGCGCCGGCGCTGAACACGCGCGCGCCGCTTGCATGCTCGTAGTAGGTCATCTCCGCGGAGCGGCCCGGGCCGAAGAGGTCCGGGATCGTGGCGAGCACCTGTGTCTGCGCGGGTGACGCCGGGCCGCGCGCGTCGATCTCGATTCCGTAGAGGCCGAACGTGGAGCCGTTCGCGAGGCCCGTGCCCTCGAACGCCCAGGGCGCCACGTCGGCGCCGCCGACCGTGAACGGAGCGCGCCGCTGGCCGCGGTCGCTCGCGATGTACTGGTTGCCGAGCAGACCGGCTTCCGGCCGCCCGAGATCGCGCCACTCGTCGACCAGCGTGAGCACATGGCCCTTGCGGTCGACCCGGCGGAAGAAGTTGTTCGCGGAGAGGAACATCAGGTTGCCACCGAGGTCGCGGTAGCCCTCGACGAGGTCGTACAGCCGGGTCGTCACGTACTCGGTGTGACCGGGAAAGACGATCAGGTCATACGACGCCCGAAGCGCCGCCGATGAGGCGAAGAGCTCCAGATCCTCCTCGGCGTACACGTCGACGTCCTTCGCGGTTTGCGCGAGCCAGTGCTGGAACGAGAGGTCGTAGCTGCGGTAGCGATACGGGACGCCTCGCGTCGCGTGCGGCCGCGTCAGGTCGACGTGCTTGGTCTTCCAGCGCGCATACCACGTGTCGCCCCAGCCGTCGCCGTCGGCGTCGTAGAAGTTGTATGCGCCCCACGTGCTCGTCGGCATCGCCACCGCGACGCGAGCGCGCGGGACAACAGGACGAACGATGAGTGGCGCGAAGCCGACGCGGCCGTCGTCCGCGTCGAGCCGGGCTGCGTAGACGCCGCTGGGCCAGTCGGCGCCGATGTCGACAACGATCGGCGCCGGTGCGCTCGCGTGCGCGGTCCAGTCGACCTCGACGGGATCGCCGGCCGCAACGCCCTTTAGCTCGTTGTTCGCATAGGTCGGATCGGTCTCGGGCCCGCTGTGGAGCAACTGGACCGTGAGCGTGCTCGCGTCGGTGCGCACGACGAGCGTCGCGGGGTCGCCGGACCGGACGCTTCGCGCCGCGAATGCCGCGTCGACCCCGAGGACGCGCACGACGGCTTGCATGGTCTGTTTGGGCACACCGGGCGCGTGGGCCGAGACACGGGCGATGTACGTCCGCGCCGGCAACGACGCCGGCGGCGTCCAGCGCAGGGTGCGGTGGCCCGCACCGAGCACGGCGTTCTTCTCGCGCAGCGTCGTCTCGCCCACCACCGACGGCTGCTCCGACGCGACGCCCTGGCCGGTCGCGAGGATCTCGAGCGAGACGACGGCGCGGTGGGCGAGCTGGAAGTCGAAGCGCGCCGTGGTGCGCCGCGCCATCGTGCTGAGGGTTGCGAAGCCCGGACCGTCGCCGGCGTACGGCACGCCCTCGTTCGCGACGCTGAGGCCGCTGAGGAGGCCGCGCGACGCAGCCTGAGCGCGTCCGCGGGTCGCGAGCCAGAGCACCCCGAGGCCGCCGAGCCCGAACAGGCGGCCGCGCGACCCGCGCCAGGGCCTACTTACGGGCTGCATGTCTTGACCCCGACCACGCGATGTAAGGCGCACCTTACACGCACCGGAAAGCTTGTGGTGGTCAAGGAGTCGGACCGGTGCCGCAGAAATTCGCACGGATGAGGCGGCGTGAGCTCGACTCCAGACTGCTGATCCTCGTGACCCTGGCGCTCGTCGCGTTCGGGCTCGTGATGGTCTACAGCGCCACGTCCGCGGCTGCGGCGGTCGGCGGGCAGAACCCGAACTACTACCTCGAGCGTCAGGGGATCTACGGCGCGCTCGGCATCCTGCTGATGATCGTTGCGCAGCGCTGGGACTATCGCCGCCTCAAGGCGATCGCACCGACGCTCGTGCTCGTCACGTTCGTGCTGCTCGTCGCCGTGCTCGTGATCGGGCCACCGATCAACGGTGCGCGGCGCTGGATCTCCCTCGGCCCGGCCGTCTTCCAGCCGTCCGAGCTCGCGAAGCTCGCGCTGGCGATCTGGGCCGCGGCGTACCTCTCGCGCAAGAAGGCGCCGCGCTCGCTCAAGGAGCTGTGGCGGCCGCTCGGCGCGACGACGTGCGTGTTCGCGCTTCTGATCGTGCTCGAGCCGGATCTCGGCACGACGATCGCGCTCGGGGTGATGCTGATCGGCATCCTCGTCGTCTCGGGCACGCCGGTGCGCGTGCTCGGCGCTGCGATCGGGATCGCGTCCGCCGCCGGCTTCGCGGCGATCTGGATGAAGCCGTACAGCCGCGCGCGGTTCTTCGCGTTCCTGCATCCGACCCGCGACGCCGCCGGGACCGGGTACCAGATTCTCCAGGCCCAGATCGGGATGGGCTCGGGCCACATCTTCGGCGTCGGGCTCGGCCAGGGCGTCCAGAAGATCTTCTACCTGCCCGAAGCGCACACCGACATGATGTTCGCGAACATCGGCGAGGAGCTCGGGCTCGTCGGCGTGACCGCGGTGATCGGGGCCTACGCGCTCTTCGCCTACGCGGGGCTCGACATTGCGATGCGCTGCAAGGATCCGTTCGGCAAGCACCTCGCCGCCGGGCTGACGGTGCTCGTCTGCGGGCAGGCGGCGATCAACATCCTGGCCGTGATGGGGAGTGCGCCGCTGACCGGCATTCCGCTGCCGTTTCTCTCCTACGGCGGCTCGAGTCTCGTCGTTCTCCTCGCTGGCGTCGGGATTCTCCTTAACATCGCTCATCGTGGCGGTACAGCGGCAGCTTCGGTGCCTGATCGCAGCCGGGGGAACGGCAGGACACGTGCTGCCGGCGATCGCGGTCGCGCAAGCGCTGACGGAGCGCGGCGTGCACGTGACGTTCGCCGGGTCGCCGGATCGGGTCGAAGCGCGGCTCGTTCCTGAAGCCGGCTTCGAGCTCGACACCTTTCGCATCACGGGCTTTCCCCGGCGGCCGTCGGTCGCGCTCGCGCGCTCGCTGCTGCTTGCTGGCTCGGCGCCGCGCGCGTGCCGGAGGATTCTGCGCGTTCGGCAGCCGGACGTCGTGCTCGGCGGCGGAGGCTTCGTCGCGGGGCCGATGGTCTTCGCGGCCTCGACGCTCCGGATACCGACGGCGCTGACGGAGGCGGACGCGCATTTCGGGCTCGCGAACAAGCTCGCCGCGCCGTTCGCGAAGCGGATCTTCCTCTCGTACCCGATCGCGACGCGGCACCGCTCGAAGACGCGCGTGGTCGGACGTCCGATCCCGGCCCGTTCGCGGCCGGTGCCGCAGGCGGAGGGACGTGCGATCTTCGAGCTGCCCGAGGAAGGCCGCGTCCTCGGCGTGTTCGGCGCGCTCGCCGGGGCGAAGTCGCTCAACGAGTTCGCCGTCGACACCTGGGGCGCGAGCGGGCCGCCGATCCTGCACGTCACGGGACAGCGCGACTTCGACCTCGTGCGCCGTCGCGTGCGGCGCGACGACTATCGCGTGCTCGCCGAGACGGAGCGGTTCGGCGCCGCGATCTCGGCCTGCGACCTCGTGCTCGCCCGCTCCGGCTCCACGGTCTGGGAGTTCGCGGCGGCAGGCAAGCCGGCGATTCTCGTGCCGTATCCGTTCGCGACCGGCGACCACCAGGCACTGAACGCGCAGCACTTCGTGGAGGCGGGTGGCGCGATCATGGTGCGCGAGCTCGACCTCGACGACGTGCCCGAGCTCGTGCGGTCGCTGCTTGGCGACGACCAGCGACTGGCGGGGATGGGCGAGGCGATGCTGCAGGCGGCCCGGCCGAACGCCGCAGACGAGATCGCAGACGAGCTCGTCGCGATGGCGAGGCGATGAACGGCCGCCGGCTGTGGTTCGTCGGCATCGGCGGCGCCGGGCTCTCGGGCTACGCGCAGCTCGCCCGCGCCTGGGGTGCCGAGGTCGGCGGCTGGGACAAGGTGCGCACGCCGTACCTCGAGCCGCTCGGCGACGTCCCGCTCGAGATCGCGCCGGAGCCCGTGGTGCCGGACGGCTGGGAGGCGGTTGTCTCCTCCGCCTATCCCGACGTGCCCGGCCTGCGCCGCAAGGAGTTCCTGCGCCAGCTCGTCTCGGAGCGCCCGTCGATCGTCGTCAGCGGCACGCATGGGAAGGGAACGACCGCGGCGATGATCGCCTTCGCCCTGCGCGAGACCGGGCGCGATCCCGCGTGGCTGATCGGCGCTCCCGTGCCACAGCTCGGGTCGAACGCGGGCTTCGGCGCCGGCCACCTCGTCGTCGAGGCCGACGAGTCGGACCGGACCGTCTTCGCGCTGCCTGCGGAGATCGCGGTCGTCACGAACCTCGAGCTCGATCATCACACCGAGTACGCATCGGTCTCCGAGCTCGAGGGTGAGTTCGACCGGTGGCTCGCGGGCATCGCGCACGTCGTTCGCGACGCGCCCGCCTATCAGGGCCCGCTCGCCGTGCCGGGCGAGCACAACCGCCTGAACGCCGGGGCCGCGATCGCTGCGCTCGAGCTCGCAGGCGTCTCGCGTGACGACGCGGGCGCAGCGCTTGCGCGCTTCACCGGGACCGGCAGGCGGTTCGAGGTGCACGAAGGGGCGGTCACGATCGTCGACGACTACGCGCACCACCCGACGGAGATCGCCGTCACCATCGCGGCGGCGCGTGAGCGGTTCCCGGGCGCGCGGTTGCGCGTGCTTTTCCAGCCGCACCTCTACTCGCGCACCCGGCATCTCGCCGCCGAGCTGGCCGAGGCGCTTGCCGGCGCCGACGACGTCACGGTCACGGACGTCTATCCCGCGCGTGAGCAGCCGGTCGAAGGGGTCAGCGGCAAGCTCGTGATCGACGCGCTCAGCGACCGCGGCGTGCTTGCCGCGTACACGCCCACGGTGGAGCAGGGCGCGGAGCACCTCGCACGGTGGGCTCGTCCCGGCGACGTGCTGCTCGTGGTCGGTGCGGGCGACGTCGATCGCGCCGTCGGCCTCCTGCGGCGCTAGCGTGGCGCGCGTGGAGGAGAACGTCCCACTCGCGCGGTACACGACGATCGGCACGGGCGGGCCTGCACGATGGTTCGCGCGGCCGGGATCGGTCGAGGAGCTTCAGGACGCTCTGCTCTGGGCCCGCGAGCGCGACGTGTTCGTCGAGACGATCGGGCTCGGCTCGAACGTGCTCGCCCACGACGATGGCATTGACGCGCTCGTCCTGAAGCTCGACGGCGACTTGGTTGCCGTCGACGTGCAGGGCGACGTGCTCGTCGCCGGCGGTGGGGCGGCGAACGCGGTCGCGCTGCATCGTGCGCGCGCGGCGGGGCTCGGCGGCTTCGAGTTCGCCTCGGCGATCCCCGGCACGGCGGGTGGCGGCGTGCGCATGAACGCGGGCGCCTACGGCCGTGAGTGGAAGGACGTGCTGATCGACGCGATCGTGGTCGACGCCGACTACGTGCGCACGCTCACGCCGATCGAGCTCGGCCTGTCGTATCGGCACTCGGCGCTGCACGCGGGCGAGGTCGTCGCACAGGTGCGCTTCCAGCTCGAGCCGAGCTCCACCGAGGCCGTCAAGGCGCGCGTTTCGGAACTGCTCGCGCAGCGGAAGTCGACGCAGCCGACGAACAAGCGCACCTTCGGCAGCGTCTTCAAGAACCCGGGGGGCGAGCGCGGGGCNNATCTCGCCGCGGCACGCGAACTTCATCGAGAACTCGGGTGGAGCGACGAGCGCCGAGTGCATCGCGTTGATGGCGGAAGCTCGCCGGCGCGTGCACGAGCAGTTCGGCGTCGTGTTGGAGCACGAAGTGCAGTTCCTCGGGCCGCTCGAGCTGCCGGTCGTGTAGGGGAAGCACCGGCGGCGGCGAACAGAGCCGCGTGGCTGCCCGGAAGAGGTCGACCGCGCGTACCGCGGTGCTGCCCGCGCGTCGCGGGGTGCCCGACATCAGCCGGATCGCGCCGTCGGGCCGCTCGGTGCTCCTCGGCTTCGTCCTGCTCGCGCTTGCGACCGGCGCCTACGCGGTCGCCCGCGAGACCTCGGTCTTCTCGGTGCGGACGCTTGACGTGCGCGGAGGTTCGCCCGCGCTGCGCGCGCAGGTGAGCGCAGCGCTTGGGCCGGCGGTCGGCAAGAGCCTGCTGCGCGTCGACGGCGACACGGTCGCCCGCGCGCTCGCGCCGCTTCCCGGTGTGCGGTCGTTCTCGTTCGACCGCTCGTTCCCGCACACGCTGCGAGTGGTCGTTCGCCCAGAGCAGCCGGTGTTCGTCCTGCGCCGCGTGCCCGGGAACGACGCGTTCCTCGTCGCGGCAAGCGGGCGCGTGATCCGCTCGCTCGCGCATCCGCGCCTCTCGAGCCTGCCACGGCTCTGGGTGACGAAGGACGTTCACGTCGTCGTCGGCGACCGCCTCGGCACCGCGCCGACCCAGGCTGCCTCGGCCCTCGCACTGCTTCGCGGCGCCCCGCTGCCGGGCGGCGTGCGCGTCGTCCTCGCGGGGCAGAAGGAGTTGACGCTCGTCCTCGGCAGCGGGCTCGAATTGCGCCTCGGCGACGTCGGCGACGTGCGCCTGAAGCTCGCGATCGCACGCCGGATCCTGCGCCAGACGAGTGCCGCAAGCGCCGGCGGCGGCTACCTCGACGTCAGTGTTCCCGAGCGGCCTGTGCTCTCCACTAACTCTCTAGTCGGAGGTTGAGCTTGAGGGTTACACAGGTCGAGGTTGAACGTTTGCGCGTTGACAGGGCAGGAAACCACCCGTACCCTCCCGAAAGAAGGAGGCGCTTGACAGCCCCAGCCTGCACTCGAGCTTGAGGTCGAGCCCACACGAGATGAGAGATCGCTCCGGCAACTACCTAGCTGTGATCAAAGTCGTCGGCGTCGGCGGCGGCGGCACGAACGCCGTCAACCGGATGGTCGACGCGGGGCTGACGGGCGTCGAGTTCGTCGCCGTGAACACGGACGCGCAGGCGCTCCTGATGTGCGACGCCGACGTGAAGATTCACATCGGCGCGAAGGCGACGCGCGGTCTCGGCGCCGGCGCCGATCCGACCGTCGGGCGCGAGGCTGCCACCGAGTCGCGCGACGAGTTGAAGGAGGCGCTCAAGGGCGCCGACATGGTCTTCGTCACCGCCGGCGAGGGTGGCGGCACCGGCACGGGCGGTGCGCCGATCGTCGCGGAGATCTCGCGCGAGCTCGAGGCGCTCACCGTCGGCGTCGTGACGCGGCCGTTCGCGTTCGAAGGCCGTCGCCGTTCGCAGCAGGCCGAGCAGGGGATCAGCGAGCTCGCCGACAAGGTCGACACGCTGATCGTGATCGAGAACGATCGCCTGCTCCAGGTCGTCGAGAAGAAGACGCCTCTCTCCGACGCGTTCAAGCTCGCNNGGCGAAGCTGCCCGGCATGCGGTCAGCTCGCCGCTGCTCGAGTCGTCGATCGAAGGCGCCACCGGCATCCTGCTGAACATCAGCGGCCCGCCCGATCTTGGCCTGTTCGAGGTCAACGAGGCGGCCGAGGTCGTCACGAGCGCCTCCGACCAGAACGCGAACGTCATCTTCGGCGCCGTGATCGACGACCAGCTCCGCGACGAGGTCCGGGTGACCGTGATCGCGACCGGCTTCGGCACCCAGCGCCGCCGCCGCGCCCGCACCGGGGCCGCCGAGAGCGGCGCGCCGCTCGGCTCGCGCGGGCCGGTGTTCGATCCGGGCGACTCGCTCGACGTGCCGTCGTTCCTGCGCGACGAGTGACGCTTCGGGGCGCCTGCCCCGGTCACGAAGCTCCCAGCACACCCGGCGGGACAGGTCTGCGGTTGTGTCACTAGCGCCGCCTCGGTACCCGGGAAACCGCTACGTGGGTAATCCGGGCGCACCCTGACGCCCAAGAAGCCCGATGGCGGTTAGCATCGCCACGGATGCAGACGCTCCGGCGGACACCCCTGCACGACCGTCACGTCGCCCTCGGTGCCCGCATGGTCCCGTTCGCAGGCTGGGAGATGCCGGTCCAGTACGAAGGGGTGATCCAGGAGCACAAGGCGGTACGCAACGACGCGGGGGTCTTCGACGTCTCGCACATGGGTGAGCTCGAGGTGGAGGGCCCGACCGCGCGCGACCTGCTGCAGGCAACGCTCTCGAACGATGTCGACAAGCTGCAGCCCGGCCAGGCGCAGTACTCGCTGATCACGAACGAGGACGGCGGGATCGTCGACGACGTGATCGTCTACCGCATCGACGAGCATCGCTACCTGGTGGTCGTGAACGCGTCGAACCGCGAAACCGATTTCGCCTGGTTCAAGGAGCGCGAGCTGCGTGGCTCCGACGTGCGCGACGTCTCCGACGACTACGCGCTGCTCGCCGTCCAGGGGCCGCGCGCGCTGGAGCGGTTGGGCCTCGCGCCGGGCACGCCGTTCACCTTCGAGCTTGCGCAGCTCGACGGGGTCGAGGTGATGATCAACCGCACCGGCTACACCGGCGAGCAAGGAGTCGAGCTCGCGTGCATGGAAGAGGATGCCGTTCGCCTCTGGGACGCAATCCTCGCCCGCGGAGTCACACCGTGCGGGCTCGGCGCGCGCGACACCTTGCGCCTCGAGGTGTGTTACCCGCTGCACGGCAACGACATCGGCCCGCAATGGGACGCGGTGTCATCGGGATTGAGCTGGGCGTGTGCGCTCGACACCGAGTTCACCGGCGTCGAGCGGTTGCGCGAGCTCAAGGAGCGCGGCCCCGAGCAGAAGCTGGTGCCGTTCGTGATGACCGAGANNGTCCCCGCTGCCTCGGCGCAGGCCGGCACCGAGCTCGTGATCGACGTGCGCGGGAAGCCGCGCCGCGCAGAAGTCTCCAAGAAGCCCCTCTACAAGAAGGAGTCCTGACGTGGCCTCGAGCGAGTCGTACCCCGACGATCTCCTTTACCACCCCGAGCACGACTGGGCGCGCATCGATGGCGACGACGCGGTGCTCGGCGTCACCTGGTACGCGCAGGACGCACTCGGTGAGCTCGTCCACTACGAGCCACCGGACGTCGGCGCGACGATCAGCAAGGACGCCTCGTATGGGGAGGTCGAGTCGGTGAAGGCCGTCTCGGACCTGATCTCACCGCTCTCGGGCGAGGTGCTCGAGGTGAACCAGAAGGTCGTCGACGCGCCGGAGACGGTCAACGAGGACCCCTACGGTGACGGTTGGCTGATCCGCATCCGCCTGACGAACGCCGACGAGCAGGCACAGCTGCTCGACCTTGCTGCGTACAAGAAGGTCGTCGAAGAAGCGTGAGCTATCTGTCGTTGACCGACGCCGACCGCGAGGCGATGCTCGCGACGATCGGCGTCGCGTCCGTGGACGAGCTCTTCCGCGACATCCCGGCCGGCATGCGCTTCGGGCGCGTGCTCGACGTCGCTCCAGCGCTCACCGAGGCGGAGCTGCAACGCCATATGGAGGAGCTCGCCGCCAAGAACGTCGTCGACGAGATCTGTTTCCTCGGCGCCGGCATCTACGACCACTACGTGCCCGCGGTGGTCGACGCCGTGCTCCAGCGCGGCGAGCTTCTGACCGCGTACACGCCGTACCAGCCCGAGATGAGCCAGGGCGTGCTGCAGGCGATCTTCGAGTACCAGACCGCCATCTGCGAGCTGACCGGGATGGACGTCTCGAACGCTTCCGGCTATGACGGCACGACGGTCGCCGCCGACGC
>PLDP01000255.1:2789-2929 GCA_003136795.1 Actinomycetota bacterium | reverse complement strand
TGGCGTAAGGTCACTGGCCCAGCCGACGCTCGTTGCGGTGCGTTCTTGGCTTGTCCTGTGGCGAGTTACCGATGACAACGGGTTCGTGGGGAGCGACGATCGCCGGTGCGCTAGGCAGTCCTGGGCTGCCCGTTCGCCTG
>PLDP01000255.1:0-2762 GCA_003136795.1 Actinomycetota bacterium | reverse complement strand
CCGCCGCCGCCGCGGCGGAAACCGGCGTGATCGCCGGGCTCGATTACGGCCCGCTGGTCGGGCTGATCGGCACCTGGAAGAGCGCCCCCAACGGCGGCGTGGATGTCGCCCCCGGGCAGGCGGGCTCGAAGGTGGGCAAGGGCAAGCCCGCAGTCTCGCCTTATTACGAGACGATTAAGTACACCGCCGCTGGCGGCGCGGTCAATGCGAGCGAGCAGAATCTGGCGGCGCTGTATTACCGCCAGCAGGTATTTCAAAAGAGCGACAACAAGCAGTTCCACGACCAGACCGGGTATCTGATCTACGACAAGAAAGATCGGAAGGTCTATGACACGTTCTGCATTCCTCGCGGCGTCTGCGTCGTGGCCGAGGGCGCTCCCGGCACCACGATGACACTCAAAACTCAGAGCAAGGGCGTGGCCGAAACCCAGTTCATGCTCAAGACGGACCGCACGCAGGCGTTTAGTGTCACCTTTACGCTGTCCGGAAAGACGCTGAAATACAAACAGAAAACGGATTTGCAGGTGTATGGCAAGCCTTTCTCCCACACCGATTCCGACACGCTGAAGAAGGCGGGTGGCTGACCCCTCGCGCAGCCGAAGGGGAGATCAACGAAAGCGGATCGCGGAGAAGACGCGCTCCGCGATCCGCAACTCCGCGACAGTCGGATCCGGGTCGCGGATGTCCACGTGGATGAGTACGTTCGTGCCGCGCGTGCGGCCCTCGATCCGGTACTCCGTGTCCTTCGTCCCTTCGAGCATGGTTGTCGGGCGGCGCGGGAGCACTAGGCGTAGCGGCTTGAACTTCGTGCCGGAAAAGCACGGCGGCGAGCCGAACACTTCCCCTTAACGGAACCGCCGCTCAGGGTGCACTGCCGAACACTGGCCCAAGCGAGGTGCTTGTTTTCTGACCCTTATGTTGGGCGCGCCTAGCCGAGATGGATCTTGCCGTCTGAACCGACCGTAGCGTTGAATCGCTTGGTCAGCTGGGTCACGGTGTCTCGGCTTCGGTACGTCAGAAGCTCACCCGCCCAGACGCCGCCGCTGCCCCTGGGCGGTGCCGCGGCTAACACGATCTCGGTCGGCGCGACTGTGATCCCGACCATGCAGTTGTAGAGCACAAACTGTTTCCCGCTTCCGCCGATTTGCTGGCCGTGGGCTTCCATCAGAGTCACGTCCGCGTGACGAGCCGAGCGAGCGGCGACCCAGCGCAGCGTGCGCCGCGGTGCCCACTGGTTCCAGGCAGCGCCGCACTCACGGGGAGTCGGCGCTTCTCGTGAAGCCGCGGGAGCAATTGGTGTCTGCAGTCCGGGAACCATGAGGGGCGGAGGCTTTATTAACCCCACGAGCAGGTCCGCCTCGGTGGGCGGCTTGCTTGAAGCGCCCCCGCCGCAGCCAGCGACGGTCACCACCGCGACGATCGCGCTCAGTCCTTTTGTGCGCATGACTGTGAGCTTAGGCGTCAGCGGTGTTCAGGGTGTACTGCGGAACGCTCGCGCAGCCGACCGTCTTTTACTTAGCGCGCCACCGACCCAAGGCAGCAGCTGTGTACATTCGGTGCGTGAGCGAAGACGGCTACTTCGACGAACGCGTTGCCGCGCGGTACGACGACTACGCACTCGACCCGACCCGTCAGGAGTTCGCGTCCGAGGACGTCAATGCCACGGTTGAGTTCCTGGCCCGGCTCGCTGGCGAAGGACCGGCACTTGAGTTCGGCGTCGGGACTGGCCGGATCGCTCTTCCGCTGGCCCACCGCGGCGTGCCTACGCATGGGATCGACCTGTCGCGGCCGATGGTGGCGAGGCTCAAGGCGAAGCCAGGCGGCGAAGACATCGGCGTGGCGATCGGCGACTTTTCAACAACGTCTGCGCCGGGGTCGTTCTCGCTTGTCTACCTGATCTGCAACACGATCATGAACCTGACCTCCCAGGAGGCTCAGGTCGCGTGCTTTCGAAATGCGGCAGCGCATCTCCGCGGTGGAGGGCGCTTCGTGATCAAAGTGATGGTTCCCGAACTGCAGCGGCTCCCACCCGGCGAGGCGTTTCACGTCTTCGCAGCGAGCGAGAACCACTGGGGAGCGGACGAGTACGACGTTGCGACCCAGGGACTGATCTCACACCACTTCGAGAATATCGACGGCCGCATCGAGCGGTCTTCGAATCCGTTCCGCTATGTCTGGCCGTCAGAGCTCGACCTCATGGCCGAGCTTGCGGGGATGCGCTTGCGCGAGCGCTGGGGTGGCTGGAGCCGCGAGCCGTTCACGAGCGAAAGCCGCAAGCATGTCTCGGTGTGGGAGAAGCCGGAGTAAGCCGGTCATACCCTTTTCGCACGAACGGAGTCAGGGGTCATTGCTGAACACTGGCGCAAGCGAGAGTCCCTAGCCCGGCGGTGGCCATCCAATACCCACGACGATCGGTTGCGAGGTTTCCCCGATGACCACTTGGCCGTGGAGGCGGACGCTTGCGGGGACGGAAGGAGATCTCGTGTCTACTCGTCAGGGCAGGCGTACCCGAACAGCGCGCCGCCACGCCCGCCACGCCACGCAGATGCTGCGGGAACGTCTTTCTACGCACGTACGACAACGCGGCATCTATGAGCCGCACCCGGACGCTAGCCCGGTCTGAATGACTGAATACGCTAAGCGGGTGCTGGTCTCGACCGATTGGGTGGCCGAGCATGGGAACGACCCCGCCGTCGTGGTCGCCGAGGTGGAAGAGGACGCTGGTCTGTACAAGAACGTCTACGAGCAGGGGCACATTCCGG
>PLDP01000092.1 GCA_003136795.1 Actinomycetota bacterium | reverse complement strand
GGCGTCCCGGCACCGGCCCCGCGCCCCTAAGAGGTGTCTGACACCAAGAGTGTCAGACACCGTTCCGGTGCGAGGTGTCGTGGAAGTCGAGTCGAACCTAGCCGGCGATCTTCAGGAGACGCGCTTTCGACGTGCGCAGCGCCTGATCCGTATCGAGCCCCGGACCGCCTGACGCGGGCAAGCCGCCGATCTCGAGGATCATCGGGACTTCGAGGTTCGCAAGCACGCTGAAGTCGACCGTGCCTTCGCCTACCGGAAGGTGGAGGTTCGTCACCGGCAGGCGCGTGTCGGACACGTGCACGAGGCTGAGCCGGTCGCGCAACGTGAGAAATGACCGAGGGTCGGCGTGATTCACGTCCCAGACGAACCAGAGGCCCGGCACGTCCGCAAGTAGCGACGCACACGTTTCGGGGTCGAAGAGAAGCCTGTGCTCGTGCGAGTTGTGCTCCACGCCCAGGATCAGGCCCGCGCTCTCGGCGACCTCGACCGCCGCTGCGAAGAGCTCGGGCAAGCGCCGTTCGAGTTCGGGCACATCGACGCCGGAAGAGCCGGGCACGGGGTGGATGTGCACCCGTCGGCAGCCGAGCGCGATGAGCGCCTCGAGGTTCGCGCGAAGCGCAGCAGCAACTGAAGGATGCTCGTTCATGCGTAGCAACATCTCGACCACCGGCTCGATACCCGAGTGAGCAAAGAGGCGACCAACTTCGGCCGGATCGCTCCGCAAGAGCCCAGCGATCTCGCCGGGGTTGTCGCTGCGGATCTGCACGGCCGCGAAGCCGTTCTCTGCGGCGAAGCGAAGCTCGTCCGCGGGCGGCCGCCAGTTGCCGGGAAAGAACCGGCCGAGCATGCCGATGCGCATGAGCTACGCCGCTGCGCGCTCGCGGCGCAGCACGAGCTCCGCGATCTGGATCGCGTTCAGCGCCGCGCCCTTGCGAAGGTTGTCGCTCGCGAGGAAGAGAGCCAGGCCGTGCTCGACTGTCGGGTCGCGGCGGATACGGCCGACGAGCACCTCGTCGATCCCAGCCGCCTTGCCCGGCGACGGGAACTCCTCGAGGCGCACCGAGGGCGCCGCGGCCAGAAGCTCGCGCGCCTGCTCGGGCGTCAGGTCGTCCTCGGTCTCGATCCAGACGGCCTCTGCGTGCCCGACCATCACCGGCACGCGCACGCATGTGGCCTGGATCGGCAGCTCGGGCAGCTCCATGATCTTCTGCGTCTCCGCTCGCAACTTCGACTCCTCGTCGAACTCCTCGCCGTCGAAGTCCCAGTCCATGCGCAGGTCGTGCTCCGCCTGCGGCTCGTTGCGGAGCCGCTCCATCGACTGCGCGCCCGCACCCGACGCCGACTGGTAGGTCGCAACGCGCACGCGCACGAGACCGGCCGCGTCGTGCAACGGCTTCAGCACGCACGTGAGCGGGATCGTGCAGCAGTTCGGATTCGCGAGGATGCCGGCGTGCTCGAGCGCGCGGGCCGGGTTCACCTCGGGCACGACGAGCGGGATCCCGGGCTCGAGCCGGTAAGCAGACGACTTGTCGACCGCAACCGCGCCACCTTCGACGGCGTGGGGGACGAGCTCTCGCGACGCGCTCGTGCCGACCGAGAAGAGAAAGATGTCGACGTCGCCCCGCGCGAGCACTTCGGGCGTCGCCTCCTCGACCGTCCAGCCGCCGAGCTCTCTGCCGGCCGACCGCGCGCTTGCGAANNGCAAACGCCTGGAAGCGATCGTGCACGGCCTGAACCGCGCGTTCGACCTGTGCCGCGCGAATCACGCACGAGATGCGGATGGAGGACGTCGAGATGATCTCGATGTTGATGCCGGCCTCGGCGAGCGCGTCGAACATGTCGGCCGCGACACCGGGGTGGCTCTTCATCCCGGCGCCGATCAGCGACACCTTTGCGATGTCCGGATCGCGCTCGACGCGACTCGCGCCGATCTCGGTCGACAGCGCGTCGAGGATGGGCTCGGCGATCGGCAGGTCGGTCTTCGGCAGCGTGAACGTGATCGTCGCCGCACCGTCCTGCGAGACGTTCTGCACGATCATGTCGACGTTGACGCCCGCGCGCGCGAGATCGCGGAACACCTTCGCGGCGACGCCCGGACGGTCCGGGATGCCGATGATCGACACCTTCGCTTCCGAGGTGTCGTGGGTGACACCGGAGATGATCGCCTTCTCGAGCATGACCTCGTCCTCCTCGCCGATCCAGGTTCCTTCGCCGTCCACGAACGTCGAACGAACGCGGAGCTTCACACCGTAGCTGCGGGCAACCTCGATCGACCGTAGGGCCATCACCTTCGCACCCGACGCGGACATTTCGAGCATCTCCTCGTAGGTGACCTGGCTGAGCTTGAGGGCGGTCGGGACGATGCGCGGGTCGGCCGTGAAGACCCCTGCGACGTCCGTGAAGATCTCACACGCGTCGGCGCCGAGGGCGGCCGCCAGCGCGACCGCGGTGGTGTCGGAGCCGCCGCGGCCGAGCGTCGTCACGTCGTTCGTCGACGTCGAGACGCCCTGGAAGCCGGCGACGAGGACGATCTTGTCCTCCTCGAGCGCGGCGTGGATCCGCTGCGCGCGCACCTCGACGATCTTCGCCTTCGTGTGGCTCCCGTCGGTGACGATGCCGGCCTGCGAGCCGGTGAACGA
>PLDP01000101.1:5675-21184 GCA_003136795.1 Actinomycetota bacterium | reverse complement strand
TGCCGGTGCCGCCGAAGAGCTGCGGCACGTGGGCCGCGTTGAGATAGTCGCGGATCGCGAGGTTGTTGTCGGTGCCGACGGTGTTGAAGATCGCGAACACGTGATCCTGCTCGACGAGCTGGCGCGTCAGCGTCACCGTCGTCGCCGGGTTGTAGGCGTCGTCGAGGTAGAGGTACTTGATCTTGCGCCCGTTGACGCCGCCGTGCGCGTTCACGTACTTGAAGTACGCGTCGGCGCCGCGCCCGACCGACCCGAACAGTGCTGCCGGGCCGGTGATCGGGACCGTGCCGCCGATCGTGATCGTGGTCGACGTCACGCCGGGCGTGCTGCCCGCGAGCGCCACCGGCGCGATGCAGCACGCGAGCGCGAGGACGACGAGCGCGCGCCTCATCCGCTGACCGGCTTGGTCAGGGTCTGCAGCTCCAAGTCCGCAGGCCCCAGTGAGATCGACGTTTCGTCACCGAAGCCGAGGTAGGCCACGTCGCCGTTCGACGACGACGGCCCGAACGCGATCGTGAGGCGCGTGCCCTTCGGCAGGTACTGCACGTAGTTCGCGAGCCGGATCGTCTGCAGCCCGACTTTCGGGACGATGCCGCCGTGCGTGATCACGCGGCTGCCGGCGCTGACCGTGACGACGAGGCGCGGGTACGTGTTTACCTTCCGGATCTGCACCTTGAGCAGCGANNCGATGCCGTTCGGCTCACCCTTCAAGTAGTGGTCGTACCAGGCGAGGCCCTGCGAGAGCACGTAGGCGACATCCGGTCCCGGGAACGTCGAGGGCGTGTGGCCGAACTGCCCGATGTAGAGGTGCTTCGGCCCTGCGACGCGGTTGTAGCCGTTGAGCGCCTGCGTCACGTCGAACGCGTAGTCGACGCGCCCCTGGAACATGTAGACGGGCGTCTTGATCTTCGGCAGCTGCGTGTACGACGAGCGCGAGTCCGCGAGCAGCTTCAGCGCGGGCATGTTCGTCGAGTGGATCGCATCGCTCTCGTTGGCCGCGATCAGCGGCGAGCGCGCGTCGATCGCCTTCGCGAAGCCGAGCACGATGCCGGACTTCGCGATGTTCTGCGGCCAGAGCGCGCTGAAGAGATCGGTCCAGGTCTCGACGACCTCGGCCGCCTTGTAGGGGATGCCGGCTACGAGGCCGTTCCACGTCATGCCACCGCCGTAGGAGATGCCCCACGCGCCGATCTGCGTGTCGCTCACCTCCGGTAGGCCCTCGAACCACGTGACCATCGCGCGCTCGGTGGCGATGTCGTCGGGGCCGGCGAGGCCTGCGTCGCCGCCCGAGGTGCCGTGGCCGCGATCGGTGTACGCGAGCACCGCATACCCGTGCGACACGAAGGCGTCCGCGACCATCGCCATGTCGTCCTTCGAGCCGCCGAGGCCGTGCATGACGACCACGCCGGGCCAGCCGCCGGCAGGCGGGGCGCCGTCGGGCTCGTAGAGGTCGTAGGCGATCTGGACGCCATCGCTCATCGTTTGGAAGCCCGTTTGCTTGCTGAAAGCCTGGGCTGGCGCCGCCCACAGGAGCGCGACCGCGACGACGACGAGAAGGCCCTTCATCCGCGGCACAGTAGCCGCCTCCCTAGAATCGCGCCATGCCCGACTCCCGGCCCATCGGCGTCTTCGACTCAGGAGTCGGCGGCCTCACCGTTTTGCACGAGTGCCTCGTGACGATGCCGTACGAGGATTTCGTTTATCTCGGCGACCACGCGCGCTTGCCGTACGGACCGCGCAGCCGCGACGAGGTGCGGCGCTTCGCCCACGAGATCGGTGTCTATCTCGAACGGCAGGGCGTCAAGATGGTCGTCGTCGCGTGCAACACCGCGACCTCCGTCGCCTTGCCCGACCTGCAGGAGCAGCTCGGCGTGCCGGTGGTGAGCGTGATCGTTCCCGAAGCGCACGCTGCCGTGCAGGCGACACGCAACCGGCGCATCGGCCTGCTCGCGACGGAGCTGACGGTTGCGAGCGGCCGCTACGAGAGCCTCGTGCGCACGCTCGACGCGGGCGTCCGCTTCACCGCGGTCGCCTGCCCGAAGCTCGTGCCGCTGATCGAGGCCGGCGACACCTACAGCGACGAGATCGTCGCCGCGGTGCGCGAGTACGCCGCGCCGCTCAAGGACGCCGGCTGCGACACGGTGATCCTCGGCTGCACCCACTACCCGCTGCTGCGTCCCGTGTTCCAGCGCACGTTCGGCCGCGACGTGACGCTCGTGTTCTCCGCGGACGAGACGGCGCGCGAGGTGGCCGAGACACTGGCGCGCAAGGGCTTCGAGAACGATACGACGCGCGAGGGGCGCTACCGCTTCCTCACGACGGGCGATCCGTCGGTGTTCCGCACGCTCGGCGAGCGCTTTCTGCAGCTGCCGCTCGGCGACGTGGAGCGTGTCGAAGTGCGTGAGCTGGAGGCGGTGGCGTGAGCCGTAACGACGGGCGGAAGGCGGATGAGCTACGCCCGGTGGACGCCGACCCTGCGTTCCTCGAGCAGCCGCACGGCGTCGTCCTCTGGTCGCAGGGCAAGACGAAGGTGCTCTGCACCGCGACGGTGCAGGAGGGCGTGCCGCGCTGGCTGCACCGGTCGGGCCGCGGCTGGATGACGGCGGAGTACTCGCTGCTCCCCGCGTCGACCGGTGACCGCACAGACCGTGAGGCCGCGCGCGGCAAGCAGGGCGGCCGCACCGTAGAGATCCAGCGGCTGATCGGCCGCGCGCTGCGCGGCGTCGTCGACTTCCAGGCGTTGGGCGAGCGAACGGTCTATCTCGACTGCGACGTTCTGCAGGCAGACGGCGGCACGCGCTGCGCCGCGATCACCGGCGCGTACGTCGCCGCGCAGCGGGCGCTCGACCACTTCGGGCTCTCGAAGGCGCTCACCGGCTCCGTTGCGGCAGTGTCGGTCGGCGTGGTCGACGGCGTGTCGCTACTCGACCTCGACTACTCCGAGGACTCCGCCGCCGACGTCGACGTGAACGTCGTCATGACCGGCGACGGGCGGTTCGTCGAAGTGCAGTCCACCGCGGAGAAGGTGCCGTTCGACCGGGCGCGGCTCGACGCGCTGCTCGACCTCGCGGCAGCCGGGATCGAGGATCTGCAGCGGTTCCAACAGGAGGCGGTCGATGCACCTCGCGCTTAGCGCGATCCCGACCCTCAGCGACCTCGACGTCTTCGGGAGGCTCGTCGTCGCCGCCGTGCTCGGCGGCGCGATCGGCGTCGAGCGCGAGATCCGCGACCGCGAGGCCGGCATCCGGACGCACCTGCTCGTGGCGCTCGGGTCAGGCCTCTTCACGATCATGTCCGCCTACGGCTTCCATGCGTTTCTCACGAGCGGCGACGCCGTCGTGCGCGCCGACCCGACACGCATCGCCGCGCAGATCGTCACCGGCATCGGCTTTCTCGGTGCCGGAGCGATCATCCGCGAAGGTCTCTCGGTGCGCGGGCTCACGACTGCGGGCTCGCTCTGGGTCTCTGCGGCGATCGGCATGGCGGCCGGCGCGGGCTGGTACGCCGCCGCGATCGCGACGACGCTGCTGACGATCCTCGCGCTCTGGCCGCTGCGCCTTTTCGCCTATCGCGTCATCGAGCGGATCAAGCCCGAGGAGAACCGGCTCGTTGTCGAGCTCAAGGAGGGGCAGCCCGTTGGGCCCTTCCTGGCGACGCTGGACGAGGTGCGCCACTTCGAGCTGCGCGACGAGCACGAACGGAGAGTCGTCACGCTCGAGCTGCCGCACGTCGACGAGGCGCTTGTCTCGAAACTCTCCGACCTCGAGTACGTGATCGGGGTCAGGTGGCGCCGCTGAAGGCGACCGTCTGCTCGGGCAACCCGCACAAGCTCGAGGAGGTGGCGGCGCTCTTTCCGGGCTGGGAGCTCGACCTGCTCGCAGGCGTCGAGTTTCCCGACGAGGACGGGGCCACCTACCTCGACAACGCTCGGATCAAGGCCCGCTACGGACGTCTGGTCGGATCGGCGGACCGCTGGATGCTCGCCGACGACTCCGGGATCGAGCTCGCCGCGCTCGACCACGGGCCGGGAGTTCTCACGGCCCGCTGGGCCGAGGGGCGCCACGTCGACCAGGCGCTCGCCGCCGTCGACGGGGCCGACCGCCGCGCCCGCTACGTCTGCGAGCTCGTTGCTCTCTCGCCGGACGGCCGCGAGGTGCGCGGCACCGGCACGCTCGAAGGGGCGATCGCGCTTGCGCCGGCGGGTCGCGAAGGCTTCGGCTTCGACCCGGTCTTCGTGCCGCACGGCGAGACGCGCACGGTCGCGGAGCTCGGCGACGCGTGGAAGGCGGAGCACTCGCACCGCGCCCGCGCCGCCCAATCCCTCCTACTCGACCTCGTCTGACGGCTGCGCACGGCCCGCCTGCCACCAGTTGACCTCGGCCCCGAGGACGATCACGTTCGCCATCAGGTAGAGCCAGACGAGCAGGATCGCCGGGCCCGAGAGCGTCTGCAGCACGGGGTTGTGCTTGGAGACCTGGACGTACACCGGCAGCAGCTGGAATGTCGCCTCGAGCGTCACCGCCGCGGTGATCGCGCCCGGCAGCACCTCGCGCAGCGTCACGTCGGCGTTCGTCAGCACGTAGTAGGCGGAGGCGAGGAACACGAAGAGGCCGAGGGCCGAGACCGCGATCGCGATCACGCGCGCCGAGACCGCGTCGCCGGAGAACCCGACGTAGCGCTTCAGCACCTCCTGCCCGATCGAGCCGATCACGAGGGACGCGAACAGCGAGACGAGCGAGCCGATCATCATCATGGTCGCGAGCGCCTTCCCGTGCAGGAAGCCTCGGTTCTGCCGGCCGTAGACGATGTTGAACGCGCTCTCGAGGACGCTGAAGAACGACAGCGACGACCAGATCAGGAACGCGCCGCCGACGATCCCGAGCGCGGTCGCGTTCGCCTGGATCGCGCGCACGGCGCTCAGGATCGAGTCGAGCGAGGTGTTCGGGAACGTCTTCGACAGCTCGCGGACGAAGAACGAGTTCTCGTCCGCCTGGTGCACGAGGCCGAGGAGGGCCAGCGACAGGAAGAGCAGCGGCACGAACGAGAGGAGCGCGAAGTACGCGATCATTGCCGCGAGGTGCGTGCCGCGGTCGGCGAAGAACTTGGTGAGGACCCGCTTCACTTCGCGGCAGTATGCTCGCCTTCATGGACGCGGCCCAAGCGATCGCCGACCTGACCGAGATCTCGCCGCAGGTCAAGGACGTCGTCGTGATCGCGGCCGACGGAAGTCTCATCGGCTCGAACCTGCCCGGCGAGGCGGCTGTACAGCGGCTCGCAGACGGCGCGCGCCGGCTCTTGGACGCCGCCGAGGGCCTCCGGCCGGCAGTCGCCCAGCTGGAAGCTGCGACCACCTCCGGGAGCGTTTTCGTCGTGCGAGACGGCGCGCGGCTGATCGCCGCGACCACCACCCCCGAGCCGACCGTTGGGCTCGTGTTCTACGACTTGAAGACGTGCCTGCGCTCGATTACCGACGTAGGCTCGACGGAGTCGGTAGGAGCGAAGGCGGCGGCTTCGCCGGCGCCGGAGCAGGAAACAGAGTCGAAGCCAAAGCCAAAGCCTCGGCGCCGCGCGCCGGCGAAGAAGAAGGAGGAGGGCGACGATGCCGCCGCGTAAGCTCGTCACAGGGATGCTGCTCGCCGCCGGGTCGCTCGCCGGCTCGGTGCTCGTCCGCCGCCGCGCCGCCCGCCGCCGCGAGCGCGTCGACCTCTACGGCGCCGACGGCTCGATGCAGTCCTTTGCCGAGGGCACGTTCGAGGCCGAGCGGCTGCTGCCGATCGCACACGAAGTTCTTTCCGCGTGAACCGCGACGAGCTCGCGCGCGGCCTGCGCGAGGCCGCCTACCTCGAGGGCGACTTCGTCCTCCGCTCCGGACGCCGCTCCAAGTACTACCTCGACAAGTACCGCTTCGAGACGCAGCCCGACCTGCTCCGCGCGCTCGGTGTCGCGCTCGCCAACGCCGTTCGCGAGCACGAGCCGGAGGCCGACCGGCTCGCCGGGCCCGAGCTCGGTGCGGTCGCGCTGGCCGCGGCGGCGTCGCTCGAGTCGGGCCTGCCGTTCCTGATCGTGCGCAAGGCTGCCAAGGACTACGGCACCGCCAACCGGCTCGAAGGCGTCAGCTCGGCGGGTGAGTGCGTCTGCCTCGTCGAGGACGTCGTCACCTCCGGCGGAGCGGCGATCGAGGCCGTTTTGGCTCTCCGCGAGGCGGGTCTTCGGGTGTCCAACGCGATCTGCGTGGTCGACCGCGAAGAAGGGGGTGTCGACGAGCTCGCGCGCCATGCGGTGCGCCTCCGGTCGCTCTTTCTGGCCTCTGACCTCCTTGAAATCCCCGCAAATCGGCTTGGTTGAGCGATATCCGACTCCGTTGTTAGGGTTTCCCCCCAAGGTCTGATCCCCAGTTCCCGACGCAGGAGGAATGTTCGTTGACCAAACAGGATTTCATCCAGAAGGTCTCCACGAAGAGCGGGCTTTCGGCTCGCGATGCGGGCAAGGCCGTGGATGCGTTCATGGAGACGGTGACCGAGACGCTCAAGGCCGGGGATACCGTGAACTTCACCGGTTTCGGCAAGTTCTCGCCGTCGCCGCGTGCGGCACGCCAGGGCGTCAACCCCCGCACGGGCGAGCGCGTGCAGATCGCGGCAACGATCGTGCCGAAGTTCTCTGCCGGCAGCCAGCTCAAGGCCGCGCTGAAGAGCTAGGCCCCAAGGCACACTCGGATCTGGCGGAGGGCGGCGGAAGCCGCCTTCCGCATCTCCGGTTACCGTTCGCACCGTGAGCGTCGTCACTCTCACCTTTGCCGACCGGCTTGCCGCCGAGGTCGAGCGGAAGCGGTCGCAGCTCGTCGTCGGGCTCGACCCGAACATCGACCTGATGCCGATCGAGTTGCGCGGCGACGTTGCGCGGTTCTGCTGCGGGCTGATCGACGCCGTCGCCCCGCACGCGGTCGCGGTCAAGCCGCAGCTCGCGTTCTTCGAGGCGCTCGGCCCTGCCGGCATGGCGGCTTTCGACCAGGTCTGCACCTACGCGCGCCGCGCGGGCCTCCTTGTGATCGCCGACGGCAAGCGCGGTGACATCGGCTCGACCGCCCGGGCCTATTCGGAGGCCTATCTCGAGGGCGAGCCACCGCGTGCGGATGCGCTCACGGTCAATCCGTGGCTCGGCCGCGACTCCGTCGAGCCGTTCCTCGGCGCCGTGCGCCGGGGCGGCGTCGGCATCTTCGTGGTCGTCCGCACGTCCAACACGAGCGGCGACCTGCAGGACGCCATCCTGAAAGACGGCCGCCCGATGTGGCACTACGTCGCGCAGCTCGTCGACGAGTGGGGCGAGGGGACGGTCGGCGAGGTGGGCCTCAACTCGGTCGGCGCCGTCGTCGGAGCGACGCACCCGCGCGCCGTCGCCGAGGCGCGCAAGTTGATGCCGCGCTCGATCCTGCTCCTGCCGGGGATCGGCGCCCAGGGCGGCTCGATCTCCGACCTGACGCGCGCGTTCCAGAGCGGGCCGGCGAGCGCGCTCGTCAACGCGGCCCGCTCGGTCAACTATGCGTTCCGCGAGAGCGGCTCGGATTACCGCGAGGCCGCAGGCGCCGAGGCGGCGCGGCTCAAGCAGGAGATCTGGACCGCCTCCGGTTGGTAGTGCTTCGCGACGACTGGCGCCGTTACGTCGCCCCGGCGGCGTTCCTGGCCGCCGCGACGATCGCCGTTGTGCTGATCCGCTCCGGTGTCGAGGCGGGCGGCTCGCCGCGGGCAGTCACCACCGCGAGCTTGTCCACCCCGCGCAAGCACGTCGTCACGAGCACGGCAGCGACGACAACCGCGAACAGCCCGCCGGCGAAGCGGTTCTGGACCGTGCAAGCGGGAGATACCTTCGGGGTGATCTCAGCCAAGTCCGGAGTCCCGGTGGCGATGCTCGAGCAGTTGAACCCGAGCGTGCATTCCACCTCGCTCTTCATCGGCGAGAAGCTCCGCCTCAAGTGAGACGGGCGGCGTGCCTCGCCGTCGCCGTGGCGGCCGGTTGCGTTCCCGCTGCCGCGTCCGCGTCGGAGGGCGCGCCGCCCGTGCGCGCGACGGCGTACGTCATCGAAGACGCGCGCACGGGCGAGGTGCTGGCCTCGTCGCACCCGCACGCGCATCTGGCGATCGCGTCGCTGACGAAGCTGATGACGGTGCTCCTGACGTTGCAGCACCACAAGCTCACCGACGTCGTGACCGTCGATCCTCGCGCGGCTGCGGTCGGCGAGTCGTCGATCGGCCTGCGCAGCGGCGAGCAGATGACCGTCCGCGACCTGCTGAAGGGTGCGCTGATCCAGTCTGCGAACGATGCGGCCGATGCGCTCGCGCTGTCGATGGCGCCCGACTACCCGTCGTTCGCGCTCCTGATGAATGCGGAGGCGGCCAAGCTCGGCCTGCGCGACACGCATTTCGTGCGCCCGGACGGCCTCGACGCGCCCGACGAATACTCGAGCGCCGACGACATCACGGAGCTGGCGCGCCTCGTCATGCGCACGCGCTTCGTGCGCGAGACCGTGCGCGAGGAGACGGACACGATCTCCGGCGGTCGCACGCTGCACACGTGGGACGACCTGCTCTCGGAGTTCCCGCAGACGATCGGCGTCAAGACCGGTCACACCGATCAGGCCGGCTGGTGCCAGGTCGCCGCCGCGCGTGGCCCCGGCGTGACCATCTACGCGACGCTGCTCGGCTCGCCGGCGCGCGCGGAGCGCAACGTCGACCTGCAGTCGCTCCTGATCTGGGGACTCGCGCAGTTCCGCGTCGTTCCCGCAGTGCAGTCGGGGCGCACCTACGCAGACGTGAGCCTGCCCTACGGTCGCGCCCCGCTGGCGCTCGTCGCGGCGAAGCCGCTGCTCACGGTCGCCCGGCTCGGACGGCCGCTCACCGAGACCGTCGTGGCGCCCGCGGCGGTCTCCCTGCCGGTTTCCCAGGGGGCCGTGATCGGGCAGGTCGAGATCCGCCAGGGCGGCCGCCTCGTCGGGAGACGCGACCTGGTGGCTTCCCGCAGCATTAACAAACCAGGCCTCGGGAGCCGACTAGGGTGGTACGCCGGCAGGACCTTGCACCACCTCGCCCACCTCTTCTAGCCCATGATCGTCACTGTCACACTCAACGCGGCGATCGACCGGACGCTGACCGTGCCCAACTTCCAGCGTGGGCAGCGCCATCGCGCAAGCGCGGGCGTCACGCTCGCCGGCGGCAAGGGCATCAACGTCGCCCGCGCGCTCAAGACGCTCGGCGTGCCCGTGGTCGCGACCGGCCTCGTGGGCGGCCAGACGGGCACGCGCATCGTCGAGCAGCTGACCGACGAAGCGATCCTCAACGACTTCGTGCACATCGAGGGCGAGTCGCGGACGTCCACCGCCGTGGTCGACCCAACGGGCGGCACGTACACCGAGATCAACGAGTGGGGGCCCGCAGTGCACCCCGACGAGCTCGACCTGCTGCTCGAGAAGCTGCGCTACCTGACGCAGGGCGAGGAGCTCGTCGTGTTCGCCGGCTCGCTGCCCCGGGACGTCGCCGACGACTTCTACGCCGAGGCCGTGCGCGACCTGGCGCGCCGTCACATCCTCGCCGTGATCGACAGCGAAGGCGAGCCCCTGCGGCTCGCCGTCGAGGCGGAGCCGTTCCTCGTCTCGCCGAACCAGAGCGAGGCCGAGGCGCTGGTCGGGCAGGAGTTCCACGACGACGAAGACTTCCGCATCGGGCTCGAGACCCTCGCCGAGATGGGCCCGCGCAACGTCCTCATCACGACGGAGCTCGGCTGCGTCGCGCTGCTGCGCGAGGATCGCGACGCGCGCCGGTTCCGGGCGGTCGCCCCGCGTGTCGAACCGGTCTCGGCGGTCGGGTCGGGAGACGTGCTCCTCGCCGGGTTTCTCGCCGCGCGCCACGCCGGGCGCACGCATGAGGAGTCGCTGCGCTCGGCCGTCGCCGCCGGCGCGGCGTCGACGCTCGAGGTCGGGGCCGGTCGCTTCGACTCGCGTCAGGCGGGCCGGCTGCAGGCGGGCGTCGAGCTCTCCGAGCTCGAGCCGGTCCAGGCGTAACCCTGGCCCTCATCCGCTCGCGCCGGTACCCTTCCCGGATGGACGTCGAGAAACTCGGGTTGGACCCGCTCGATACGAGCCTTCCGCCCAAGTTCGCCAAGGAGGGGCTCACCTTCGACGACGTCCTCCTCGTGCCGGCCGAGTCCTCCGTGCTGCCGAACGCGGTCTCCACTGCGACGCGGCTGACGCGCACGGTCATGCTCGAGGTGCCGGTCGTCTCGGCCGCGATGGACACGGTCACCGAGGCCCGGCTGGCGATCGCGCTCGCGCGCGAAGGCGGGCTCGGGATCCTGCAGCGGAACCTCTCGATCGACGCACAGGTGGCNNCGCCCGACGCGCTCGTGTCCGACGCGCTCGACGTGATGGAGCGCTACCACATCTCGGGCGTGCCGATCACCGACGATGACGGCAAGCTCGTCGGCATCCTCACGAATCGCGACTTGCGCTTCGAGCAGAACCACGCGCAGCCCGTGTCTGCGCTGATGACCTCGCGCGAGCTCGTCACGGCGCCGATCGGCACGACGCTCGCGGAGGCCGAGCAGCTGCTCCACCGCCACCGCATCGAGAAGTTGCCGATCGTCGACGCCGACGGTCGCATCAAGGGCCTGATCACGGTCAAGGACATCCAGAAGCGCGTCGAGTTCCCGCAGGCGACGAAGGACACGCACGGCCGCCTGCGTGTCGGTGCTGCAGTTGGTGTGGGTGTCGACGCGTACGAGCGTGCGCAGGCGCTGATCGCGTCGGGCGTCGACGTGCTCGTCGTCGACACGGCGCACGGCCACTCGCGCGGCGTGATCGACATGGTCGCGCGAATCGCCGGCCTGAGCGGCGAGTTCGAGGTCATTGCCGGCAACATCGCGACGTCGGAGGCCGCCGAGGCGCTGATCGACGCAGGCGCAGACGGTTTGAAGGTCGGCATTGGGCCTGGCTCGATTTGCACGACGCGCGTCGTCGCCGGCGTCGGCGTCCCCCAGATCACAGCGATCTACGACGTCGCCGACGCGGCCGCGCGGCACGGCGTGCCCGTGATCGCCGACGGCGGCATCACCTCCTCGGGCGACGTGGCGAAGGCGATCGCCGCCGGCGCCGACTGCGTGATGCTCGGCTCGATGCTCGCCGGCACCGACGAGTCGCCGGGCGACGTCATCCTCGCGCGCGGCGAGCGCTACAAGGAGTACCGCGGCATGGCCTCGATCGGCGCGATGCGCCGCGGCTACTCGAAGGACCGCTACTTCCAGGGCGACGTCGAAGACGTCGAGAAGCTCGTCGCCGAAGGCATCGAGGGCCGCGTGCCCTACAAGGGGCCGCTCGCGGGCGTGCTGCACCAGGTCGTGGGCGGCCTGCGCCAGGCGATGGGCTACTGCGGCGCACCGACGATCGACGCGATGAAGCAGGCGCGTTTCGTGCGCATCACCGGGGCGGGGCTGCGCGAGTCGCACCCGCACGACATCACGATCACGAAGGACGCTCCCAATTACCGGCGCGGCTGAGGTCGTTCAGCTCCATCCGGACCCGATTCCGGAAGAACGGCCGGTCCTCGTCGTCGATTTCGGTGGGCAGTACTCGCAGCTGATCGCGCGGCGTGTGCGCGAGGCGCGCGTGTACTCGGAGCTCGTCTCGCATCGCGCGACGGTCGACGAGATCCGGCGGCGCAACCCGGTCGCGCTGATCCTGTCGGGCGGCCCCGCATCGGTCTACGAGGACGGCGCGCCGAAGCTGGACACGGAGATCTTCGAGCTCGGCATCCCGACGCTCGGCATCTGTTACGGCGCGCAACTCCTGGCGCTCGACCTGGGCGGCCGCGTCGACAAGACGGGCGCCGGCGAGTACGGCAAGGTCGACATGCGCACGAGCGAGGGCTCGCTCTTCGCGACGCTGCCCGAGGAGCAGACCGCCTGGATGTCGCATCGCGACACGGTCGTCGAGCCGCCGCCGGGGGCGCGCATCGTCGCCACCTCGGAGCACACGCCGGTCGCCGCGTTCGAGGACACCGCACGGAACCTCTACGGCGTGCAGTTCCATCCCGAGGTTGTTCACACGCCGCACGGACAGGATGTCCTGAAGAACTTTCTCTACGACGTCTGCGGCGCCGCGCCCACCTGGACGCCTGCCGCCGTGATCGAGGAGCAGGTGGAGCGGATTCGCGCCGAGGTCGGCAGCGAGCGCGTCCTGTGCGCGCTCTCGGGCGGCGTCGATTCCGCCGTGGCGGCGCTGCTCGTGCACAAGGCGGTCGGAGACCAGCTCACCTGCGTGTTCGTCGACCACGGCCTGCTGCGCAAGGGCGAGGCGGCACAGGTCGTCGAGACGTTCGACGGGCTCTACCACGTGCCGCTCGTGCACGTGCAGGCGCAGGAGCGGTTCGTCTCCAAGCTCGCAGGCATCACCGACCCGGAGCGCAAGCGGATGATCATCGGCGAGGAGTTCATCCGCGTCTTCGAAGACGAGGCGCGCAAGCTCGGCGACGTGAATTGGCTCGTACAGGGGACGCTCTACTCCGACGTGATCGAGTCGGGCGGCACCGACGGCGTCGCCGAGACGATCAAGTCGCACCACAACGTGGGCGGGCTGCCGGCCGACATGACGATGAAGCTCGTCGAGCCGCTGCGCCTGCTCTTCAAGGACGAGGTGCGGCGCGTCGGCGAGGAGCTCGGGATGCCGGAGCGGATGGTCTGGCGCCAGCCCTTCCCGGGGCCTGGCCTCGCGATCCGCATCATCGGCGACGTCACCGAGGAGCGCCTCGAGACGCTGCGCGAGGCCGACTCGATCTTGCAGGAGGAGGTTCGCAAGGCGGGCCTCTACCGCGACCTCTGGCAGAGCTTCTGCGTGCTGCCCGCGATCCGAACCGTCGGCGTGCAGGGAGACTCGCGCACCTACGGCTACCCGATCGCGATCCGCGCCGTCACCTCCGAGGACGCGATGACCGCCGACTGGGCCCGGCTGCCCTACGACCTGATCGAGCTCGTCTCGTCACGGATCATCAACGAGATCCCCGCGGTGAACCGGGTGGTCCTCGACGTGACCTCCAAGCCGCCCGCGACGATCGAATGGGAATAGCCGCGGCGCCGCCGTACCGGATCGAAACCGACCGTCTCGTCATCCGCTGCTACGACCCACGCGACGCGCCGCTTTTGAAGGAGGCGATCGACGCGAGCGTCGAGCATCTCCGGCCGTGGATGCCGTGGATCCGGTTCGAGCCCCAGACGCTCGAGGAGAAGGTCGAGCTGCTCCGCGGCTTTCGCGGCGAGTTCGATCTCGGCACGAACTTCCCGTACGGCATCTTCAACCGCGAGGAGACGAAGCAGCTCGGCGGCTGCGGACTGCACGAGCGCGGCGGTGAGGGCTCACTCGAGATCGGCTACTGGGTCGCGGTCGACGCGATCCGACAAGGGATTGCGACGGAGATCACCGCCGTGCTGACCCGCGTCACGTTCGAGCTCTGCAGCCTCGACCGGGTCGACATCCAGGTCGAGCCGGCGAACGACCGCAGTCTCGCGATCCCGTGCAAGCTCGGGTTCACGCAGGAGGGCGTGCTCCGCCGCCGTCTCGAACCGGGTGAGGACGGCGGCCCGCGCCGCGACTCCGTNNGTCGCCTACGACGTCGTCGGCAATCGCCTTGGTGTCTGAACCTGGTTGCCGCCGAAGGCGGAACCAGGTTCATGTCTACGACGCTGCGTCAGACATGAACCTGGTTCCCTGCGGGAAACCAGGTTCGATCTATGGCCCGCCGCGTACGTAGACGACCTGGCCGCTGACGTAGCTCGCGTCCTCCGAGCATAGGTAGGCGATCAGGCCTGCGACATCCTCCGGCTGGCCGACCCGCTTCAAGGGCACCTGCTCGGACGCTGCCTCCATGAACTTGTCGAACGGCACGCCGATCCGGTCGGCGGTCTGCCGCGTCATCGCCGTCGCGATGAAGCCCGGGGCGACGCAGTTCACGTTCACGTTGAACGACCCGAGCTCGATCGCGAGCGTCTTCGTCATCCCCTGCAGGCCGGCCTTCGCGGTCGAGTAGTTCGTCTGGCCGCGGTTGCCGAGCGCCGAGGTGGACGAGATCAGCACCATCTTCCCGCTCTGCTGCGCGACCATGTGCTTCTGCGCGGCGCGTACCGAGTAGAACGTCCCCTTGAGGTGCGTGTCGATGACTGCGTCCCAGTCCTCGTCGGTCATCTTGAAGAGCAGGTTGTCGCGGATGATCCCCGCGCACGTCACGAGGATGTCCAGCGAGCCGTGCGCAGCGGCAGCCTCGACCGCCGCCTCGACGTCGTCCCGCTTGGTCACGTCGCAGCGCACCGCGTGGCCGCCGATCTCCTTCGCCGTCTCCTGCGCGGCCGCCTNNGCTGTCTTTCCCTGGAATCTCGTCATGGCGGCGACGATATACGGTGTCCGCGTGGAGTTCCGGGAGATCCTGCGCAAACGGCGTATGCACCGCGCTTTCCTGCCCGACCCGCTGCCGGCCGACCAGATCGAACGGATCGCCGGAGTGATCAAGCGCGCGCCCTCCGGCGGCTTCAGCCAAGGCGGCAGCATCGTTGTCGTCACCGACGACGAGAAGCGCGCGGCGATCGCACGCGCGTTCGGTGACGAGCACTATTCGTCGGGCGGCCGCAACTTCATCGCGGACGCCCCTGTGCACATGGTCATCTCGGCGAACGAGGCGCTGTACCACGCGCGGTACAACGAGGCCGACAAGCTCGCGGCAGGCGGCGGCGTCGAGATCACGTGGCCGGTGCCCTATTGGTTCGTCGACGCGGGCGCGCTGATGATGCTCGTCCTCGCAGCTGCGATCGACGAGGGGCTCGCGAGCGCGTTCATCGGCCACCCCGACCAGAAGCGGATCTTCGACGAGCTGGTCGGCCTGCCGGAGGACGTCGTCCCGATCGGGCTCGCNNACGAACCCGGCCAGCCGCTCGGCGATCGCGGCGTCCTCGATCTCCAGCACGTTCTCAGCGTTCTTCTCGCCACTGCGCGAGAGGTTGAACGACCCGACGAAGACCGTGTCGTCACAGATCGTCACCTTCGCGTGCATGAAGTCGTGCACGGTGCCCGCACCGTAGGGCGTCGACTCCTTGCCGGTGAACGGCCCGGCCATGACGCGCTCCAGCAGCGGCAGCTTCCAGGAGACGTTCCCGTTGGCCTCCCACTGGTGGATCACCTCGCGGATCTGCGTCACGTCGACGCACCCGGCGATGTCCACGCGACCGTCTGCGATCACCTGCGCCAGCGTTCCGAGCACGGGCCCGGTCGTGATCACGGGCGAGCAGATCCGCACGCGTCGCTTCGCGCGGTGAATCAGCTTCGCGATGCGAAGCGACAGATCCTCGCCGTGGCCCGGCGTGAACCAGGAGCGGATGCCGTCGTCCCAGCGGGGATCGACGAACCCCGTCTTCATGACCTCGCGGGTCGTCCACAGCTGGTCGAAGTCGATGCGGTAGGCCTTCGCGATCGCTTCGGAGTGGACGAC
>PLDP01000101.1:0-5625 GCA_003136795.1 Actinomycetota bacterium | reverse complement strand
ACGTCGGGCTCTGGCGGCGGCGGGACGGGGATCGGCATGCCGTGGTCGACGTTGTAGGCGAATCGCGTCTTCACACCGCGCGCTCCGGCCCGGCGGAACGCGTCGCCGACGATCGCCGCCGTCTCCGGGCCGAGGTTGAAGTCGTACTGCGCGAGGTCCAGCGTGTGCTGCGCGCCGTCGAGGAACGCCGCCACGGCGCGTGCGATGTCCGCCGGCTGCTGCCCGCCGTCCGTCAGAGTGCGGATCTCGATGCGTTCGCTCATTGACCGGCTCACGTCTGCCCACATCGGGGAGACCACCAACTTCTACCGGGACGGCGCGGGCGCCGCTCTGCGACGTGAGCGTCTGGCCGCCTATCTCGAGGCCCGGAGCGGGTCGCCGCTGCTGCTCCTCGGTGAGGCGCCCGGCTACCGGGGCGCTCGCGTCTCGGGGATCCCGTTCACCTCGGAGCGGCAATTGACCGGCAGCGGGCCGGCCGAGGCGACGGCGACGGTCGTGCAGCGCGTGCTCGCCGAGCTCGGCCTCACCGAGCACGTGCTCTGCTGGAATGTCGTGCCGACCCACCCGGGAACCGAGCGCTCCAACCGGCGCCCGACGCGGGCCGAGGTCGCCGCCGGGCGTTGCTTCGCCGAGGAGCTCGCCCGGGGCCGCCGGGTGGTCGCAGTCGGCCGGATCGCCGCAAACGCCCTGGGAGCGCCGTACATCCGGCATCCGTCGCACGGAGGGGTGGCCGAATTCCGGGACGGGCTGCTACCATTCGCGCCCGGCGGACGGCCTGTCCGCCCTTTCTCCGTATGAAGACTTACAACGCCAAGCCCGGCGAGATCGCGCGCGACTGGTATCTCGTGGATGCCGAGGGGAAGACCCTCGGCCGGATCGCCACGCAGATCGCCGACCGCCTGCGCGGGAAGGGCAAGACCGCCTTCACGCCGCACGTCGATACCGGCGACTTCGTCGTCGTGGTCAACGCGGAGAAGGTCGCGGTCACCGGCAAGAAGCTCGACGAGAAGATGTACTACAAGCATTCCGGCTACCCGGGCGGCCTGCGCGAGCGGACGCTGCGCCAGCAGCTCGAGCGCCAGCCGACGGAAGTCCTGCGCAAGGCCGTCAAGGGGATGCTCCCCCGCAACAAGCTCGGCCGCGCCCAACTGACGAAGCTCAAGATCTACGCGGGCCCGGAGCATCCGCACGAGGCTCAGGAACCGACTCCTCTCGAGGTGTAAATGGCGACGCAAGCTCAATATCTCGGCACCGGCAAGCGCAAGACCTCCGTCGCGCGCGTGATCCTGCGGCCCGGCGACGGCGCCACGTGGGTGAACGGCAAGTCGATCGAGGAGTATTTCCCGCGCATGGTCCATCGGATGCTGGCGACGGCGCCGCTGAAGACGGCCGGTCTCGACGGGCAGTACGACCTCCGCGTCCGCGTCCACGGCGGCGGGCCTTCGGGCCAGGCCGGTGCGGTGCGGCACGGCATTGCCCGCGCGCTCGTCGAGGTCAACCCAGAGCTTCGTGTGCCGCTGAAGCGGGCTGGCTTCCTCACGCGCGACGCGCGCATCGTGGAGCGCAAGAAGGCCGGCCTGCACAAGGCGCGCAAGGCGCCGCAGTTCAGCAAGCGCTAACGCGCTCCGTCGTGGCACGCAAGTACTTCGGCACCGACGGGGTGCGCGGCGTCGTGGGAGAGTTCGTCACCCCCGAGCTCGTCGAGCGCCTCGGCCGCGCGGCGTCCCTCTGGACGGGCGCCGCGAAGGTGTTCGTCGGCCGCGACACGCGCGCGTCGGGAGTGGAGCTCGAAGAGGCGTTTGCACGCGGCGTCATCTCCGCCGGCGGCGACTGCATTCTCGGCGGCGTGGTGCCGACACCCGCGGTCGCGCTGCTCGCACTGGATCTCGGTGTCGTCATCTCGGCGTCGCACAACCCGCCGGAGTACAACGGCGTCAAGTTCTTCGACTCGCAGGGCCGCAAGCTTTCGGACACCTCCGAAGAGCAGATCGAGGAGCTGCTCGCAGCCGCGCCCGGCATCGACCAGGGCACGATCGAGCACGTCGAGATCGCGACCGACTCGTACCTCGAGCACATCCTCGAGCGCTTCGGCGTCGACCTGTCGGGGCTACGCATCGCAGTCGACTGCGCCAACGGTGCGTACTCGGGCCTCGCACCGCAAGCGTTCGAGCGCTGCGGAGCCGAGGTGCACGCGATCGGAGACGCGCCCGACGGCTCGAACATCAATGTCGGATGCGGCGCGACTGACCTCGCGCTCTTGCAGAAGACGGTCGTCGACGGTGGCTTCGACCTCGGCATCGCCTTCGACGGCGACGGCGATCGCATGCTCGCGGTCGACGAGAACGGCGCGGCGATCGACGGCGACCAGATCGTCGCGATCCTTGCGCTCGACCAGCAGGTCGACCAGGTCGCCGTCACCGTCATGACGAACCTGGGCTTTCATGCGCTGATGCGCGAGCGCGGCATCCGTGTGCACACCACGGACGTCGGCGACCGCTACGTGCTCGAAGCGCTGCATCGCGAGGGCGCTCTGCTCGGCGGCGAGCAGTCGGGCCACGTCATCTATCTGCGCGATCACGTCACGGGCGACGGGCTTGCTGCGGGGCTGCTCCTCTGCGGCGCGCTCAAGGGCCGCACGCTGAGCGAAGTCGCAGCGGTGATGACGCGCTGGCCGCAACACAAGGAGAACGTTCCGGTGGCCGACCGGGAGCTGACGCCGGCCGTGCTCGACGAGATCGAGCGGCTGAACCGGGAGTGGCACGGACAGGGCCGCGTGCTCGTCCGCGCGTCCGGCACGGAGCCCTTGATCCGCGTCCTCGCCGAGGCGGAGAATGCGGAAGTGGCGAGCGAGGCCTGTGCTAGCATCGCAGCGCTCGTTCGCCGAGAGCTCGGCTGACCGTTCCGCCGTAGGAACGGGCCTCCCAGCCGGGCTTTTGCGTTTCCAGAGGCCGAAAGGAGGCTCCGGATGTGTGGGATCATCGGATATGTCGGCAGCCGGGCCTCGAAGCCGCTGCTCCTACAAGGACTTCAGCGCCTCGAGTACCGGGGTTATGACTCGGCCGGCATCGCTCTCCTGGAAGAGGACGGCCTCGAGTACGTTCGCGCTGTCGGAAACCTCTCGTTCCTGAAGGAGGCGGCCGGCTCCAACGCCTCCGTCTCGACCACCGGCCTCGGGCACACGCGCTGGGCGACACACGGCGGCGTCACCGAGTTGAACGCGCATCCGCTGACCCCGTGTGACGACCGCAAGATGGCGATCGTCCTGAACGGAATCGTCGAGAACTATCGCGAGCTGCGCGACGAGCTCAAGGCGGCGGGCCACACGTTCACGTCGGAGACCGACGCGGAAGTCGTCGTGCACCTGCTCGAGGACGCCTACGACGGCGACCTCGTCGAGGCGATGCGCGCGGCCTACGCGAAGCTCGAAGGGCACTTCACCTTCGTGCTCATCCATCACGACCACCCGAACCATCTCGTCGGCGTGCGCCAAGGGACGCCGATGGTCGTCGGGCTCGGCGAAGGGGAGAATTTCCTCGCATCGAACCTCGCAGCCTTCCTCTCCGAGACCCGCCGCGTGCAGTTTCCAGACGACGGCGAGATCGCCTCGATCACGCCCGAAGGCGTCACCTTCACCGACGCGACGACCGGCGAGACTGTCGAGCACGACGTGCTCGAGGTCGACTGGGACGACGACGCGGCCGAGCGCTCGGGCTACGAGACGTTCATGCTTAAGGAGATCTTCGAGCAGCCCGAGGGCGTCGCCGAGACGATCGGCGACCGCGTCCGCCACGGCCGCCTCGTCCTCGACGGGCTCGGCATGTCGGAGGAAGAGCTGCGTGTGCTGAAGCGGATCGTCATCGTCGCGTGCGGCACCGCCTACCACGCCGGCGTCGTCGGCCGCTACGCGATCGAGGAGTGGGCGCGCGTGCCCGTCGAGCCCGACATCGCCAGCGAGTGGATCTATCGCAACCCGGTGATCGATCCCGGCACGCTCGTGATCGGCATCTCGCAGTCAGGCGAGACGCGCGACACGATCCAGGCGATGAAGCTCGCGCGCGAAAAGGGTGCGCGCACGGTTGCGATCACGAACATGATGGGCTCGCAGATCACGCGTGAGGTCGATTCCGTGCTCTACACGCGCACCGGCCTCGAGGTCGGAGTCGCAGCCTCCAAGACCTTCACCGCGCAGATCGCATTGCTCTTCCTGATCGGCTTGAAGCTCGCCCAGTGCCGCGACACGCTCCCGAAAGAAGAAGTCGAGTTCATCCTCGACGAGCTGTACGACCTGCCGTCGAAGATGCAGCGCTTCCTCGACGCCGACCACCCGATCGAGGACATCGCGCAGCGCTTCTACGACAAACCGTTCTTCCTCTACCTCGGCCGGCACATCGGGCTGCCGGTCGCGCTCGAAGGTGCCCTGAAGCTGAAAGAGATCTCGTACATCCCGACCGAGGGGTACTCGGCGGGTGAGATGAAGCACGGCCCGATCGCACTGCTCGAGGAAGGGACGCCGGTCGTCGTCGTCGCCACGCGCATCCACGTCTACGAAAAGATCGTCTCGAACATCCAGGAGACCCGCGCGCGTGGCGCCCATGTGATCGCGATCGCGACAGACGGCAACGAAGACATCCAGCACCACGCGGACGACGTGATCTACGTGCCGGACTCGCCCGCCTTCCTTCAGGCAGCGCTGGCCATCCTCCCGCTGCAGCTCCTTGCCTACCGCATCGCCCGCCTGCGCGGGCTGAACGTCGACCAGCCGCGGAACCTGGCGAAGACCGTCACCGTCGAATAGCGGCGTAGGCTCGACGGAGCNNGCCGGTCATCCTTGCAGGCGCAAGGACCGAAGTCCATCCCGAACCGGGTTGCTGCTTATGCCGCCAGCGCCCGCTTCGGCGCCGGCGAAGCCGGCACCTGCGCTACTGGGCGGCTCCGTCGAGCCTACGCCGCCAGCGCCGTGTCGATGAAGGCGCGGGCGGCAGGGGAGGCGTAGCGGTCGCGGTGACGGGCGATCCCGACGATCCGCGGCTCGACGGCGCCCCGGAGGTCGACGGCCACGACCCGCGGATCGCTCGTGTCGACGGTCAGGAGCGGCGAGATCGCGCAGCCCATCCCGGCGGCGACCAGGCCCTGCACCGTCTGGTTGTCGTTCGAGCGGAACGCCCACTGCGGCTCGACCCGCGCGGCGCGGAACGCGGCTTCGATTGGATCGGTCGAGGCGCCGGAGCGAAAGCCGACGAGCGGCTGTTGCGCGATCTCGCGCAGCGACGGCGGCCCCTCGGCGAGCGGAGAGCCGGCGGCCACGACGAGCACGTACGGGTCGCGCAGCAGCTCGACCGTCGTGAGCGGCGCGTCTCCGATCGGGAGCAGCACGAAGCCGACGTCGAGCTCGCCGCGCTCGAGTGCGTCCGCGATCTCCTCGTCGTCGTGCTCCTCGAGCATCACCTCGATCTGCGGCCACTGCGTGGTGAAGCGCCGCATGATCTCCGGCAGTACGCGCGCGCCCGCCGACTGGAAGGTGCCGACGCGCAGCGTCCCCGCCTCGCCGGCGCGCAGCGCCTGCAGGTCGGCGTGGGCAGCCTGTAGGCGCGCGACGATCGAGTCGGCGTGACGGAGGAGCAGCTC
>PLDP01000070.1 GCA_003136795.1 Actinomycetota bacterium | reverse complement strand
GTGCTCGGCGCGGTGGCGGGGATGATGGCCGCGGCCAGCCCGAGCGTGCTGCTGCAGCCGTCGATGATGGACGGCATCCTCATCTACGCGTTCGCTGCGGCGGTGCTCGGGGGGCTCGAGAGCGCGGCCGGCGCCGTCATCGGCGCGCTCGCGATCGGCGTGATGCTCAACCTGCTCGGCGCCTACGTCAGCTGGGTCACGCCGCAGCTCCTGCTGCCGGCCGCCTTCCTGCTCATGCTCATCGTCCTGCTGGTGAAACCGTCGGGGCTCTTCGGCCGTACCAGGGTGAGCAGGGTATGAGGTTCCGCACACCGGCTCTCTTCGGCATTGCCGTCAGCGTCGTCGTCGCGGTCGCGATCGGGCTCTTGCCGTTCACCCTCTCCGACTACCACCGCGGGACGGGCGCCGACGTCGGCGTGTTCTTCATCGCGATCCTCGCGCTCAACATCGTCACCGGCTTCACCGGCCAGATCTCGATCGGGCACGGGGCGTTCATGGCCGTCGGCGGCTACACGACCGCGATCCTGACGCACAATCACGGCTGGAACGACCTCACGACGCTGCCGCTGGCAGCGCTCGTCGGGTTCGCTGCCGGTGTCGTCGTGGGGCTGCCCGCGCTGCGCTTCCACGGCGTCTACCTCGCGCTGATCACCTTTGCGGTCGCGCTCGCCGTGCCGCAGATCGCGAAGAACTACCCGAACTTCACCGGTGGGACCGAGGGGCTCGCGCTGCCCACCCACACCGGCCTGTGGCTGTATTGCGCGACGTGGCTCGTCGCGGGGATCGTGTTCGTCCTCGCGTGGCTGCTCCTGCGCGGGCGGACCGGTCGCGCGTTCCGGGCGATCCGGGACAGCGAGATCGCGGCCGCGTCGTCAGGCGTGACCCTCTCCCTCTACAAGACGTTCGCATTCGGGGTCTCGGCGGCGTTCGCCGCCGTTGCCGGCTCGATGTACGTGCTCGTGAACAACTTCGTCAATCCGGATGTCTTCGGGCTGACGCTGTCGCTCTACATCCTGATCGGAGCAGTGGTGGGAGGGCTCGGCTCGCTCTGGGGGGTCCTGATCGGTGCCGCATTCGTCCAACTTCTCCCGATCGGCCTAACCACCACCCACATTAGTTCGTCGCAGTCGGTACCGGTGATCTTCGGAGCCGTGGTGATCGCTGTGATGGCCCTGCTGCCCCTCGGGGCAGCCAACCTGTTGCGTTTCTTGCATTTCGGATCCCAAATAGGTCAGAGTTCAGAAGTTCCCCTAGGCACGGAGGGCAGATGACTAGAAGGTTGAACGGAGCGCTCGCGCTCGCAGTGCTGGTACTTGCCGCGGTTGTCGTCTCGGCGGCGTTCGCCGCGACCTCCGCGACCCCGGGCGTCACGAGCAAGACGGTGACGATTGGCGGCACGTTCCCGCTGACCGGCGCCGCCGCGCTGTACGGCGTCATCCCGAAGGCCGAAGCCGCGTACTTCTCGTACGTGAACGCTCGTGGCGGCGTCAACAAGCGCCAGATCGTGTTCAAGTACTACGACGACGGATACAACCCGGCGAACACGGTCCCGCTCACCAAGAAGCTCGTCGAGCAGGATCACGTCTTCGCGATCTACGGGAGCCTTGGCACCGCGCCGACGCTCGCGACGCGCGATTACCTGAACAAGGCCAAGGTGCCGCAGGTGCTGGTCGCGACGGGCGACTCGTACTGGGGCGCGCAGTACAAGAAGTATCCGTGGACGATCGGCTTCCAGCCCGACTATCCGGGCGAGTCGCGCGTGTACGGGCAGTTCATCGCGAGCAAGGTGCCGCAGGCGAAGATCGGCGTCCTGATGCAGGACGACTCCTACGGCCAGAACTACTACAACGGCCTCGTCGCGGGCCTGGGCGCTGACAAGTCGAAGATCGTGGACGTCGAGAAGTACGACGCCACGTCGACCGACGTCACCCAGCAGGTCGTGAAGCTGAAGGCGGCAGGGGCGAACGTGTTCGCGCTGTTTGCCCTTCCGACTCAGACGATCACGGCGCTCGTGGTCGCGACGAAGATCGGCTGGCAGCCGACGACGTTCATCAACAACGTCTCTTCGTCGCCGCTCTTCATGAGCCTCGCGCAGCAGAGCGGTGCCAACGTCCAGGGCGACATCACCGCGACGTACGTGAACGACGTGTGGAACAACCCCGACACGGCGTCGGCGAAGCTCTATAAGTCGATCATCGCCAAGTATGACCCCGGCGCCGACCCGCTGGACGCAAACGTCCTCTTCGGCGTCGCGAACGCCTGGACGATGGTTGCGGCCCTCAAGCAGGCCGGGCCAAACCTCACCCGGGCTGGGCTCATGACCGCGCTGACCAACATGAACCAGGTCAATCCGTTCCTCTATTCGGGCGTCAAGATGGTCACGACGCCCACGGAGCGGTTCCCGATCGACCAGCAGATCCTCGAGCAGTACAAGGGGACGGCCTGGCACCCGTTCGGGCACCTCTTCTCGAAGGCTCGCTAAGACGCGAGGGCCGGTGGCGGTGCGGAGACGCGCCGTCACCGGCCGCTCATCTACCGTCCCGGCATGGTCGAGGAGCTCGAGAGCGGCATCCGCCGCGTCACCTTCAAGCTGCCCTTCGGCATCGACCACGTGCACTGCTACTTCCTGCGCTCGTCGAGCGGTGGTTGGATCCTCGTCGACACCGGTCTCGGATCCCGTGCTCCGGAGGCCCTGTGGCGACCGGTGCTCGACGAGCTCGATGCGCCGGTCGAGCGGATCGTCGTCACGCACATGCATCCCGACCACGTCGGGGGCGCTGCCGACGTGGCCGGCATCACGGGCGCGCCCGTCCTACAGGGGCGCGAGGACTACGCCCAGTGCGTGCAGGCGTGGGGTAAGCGCGACCCGGAGCGGTTCGTCGCCTACTGGGCCGGCCACGGGATGCCCGAGAGCCATGTGCAGGGGATCGCACAGGAGTCCGACCGGCTCGTCTCCGCCGTCCACTGGGTGCGCGACCCGGAGCTCCTGGATCCCGGCGACGAGATCGACGGCTGGCGGGTCGAGGTGCTGCGCGGTCATTCCGACGGTCACATCGTGCTGCTCCGCGACGGGGTGCTGATCGCCGGCGACGTGATCCTCAGTGGGATCACGCCTGCGATCGGCCTCTACCCAAACTCGCGCCCCGACCCGCTCGCCGACTACTTCGAGACGCTCGACCGGATCGAGGAGCTCGCGCCGCGGATCGCCTATGCCGGGCACAAGGAGCCGGTCACCGACCCGGCCGGCCGGGCTCGCGAGATCCGCGCGCACCACGTCGAGCGGCTCGACCACGCAGCGGCCGCGCTCGACGGCACGCCGCTCTCGGCCTACGAGGTCTCGCTCTCGCTCTTCGGGTCCGAGCTCTCGACGACGCTGCGCCGCTTCGCGACGGCCGAGGCGCTCGCTCATCTCGAGCGGCTGGTGCATGAAGGCCGGGCCGAGCGGGCGGGCTCCGGCTACCTCAAACCGGGGATCTAGGGCACCCACGACCGGGGAGAGACGCGCGGGCCGGGCGGGACAAGACTGAGGGCGTGACCTCTCCTCGTCTTCTGCTCGTCGCCGGAACCGTTGCCGCCTCCCTCACCGCGATCGGCCCGGTCTTCACGCACAATGGCCCGGCGACGGCCTCGCCGCTGCGTGTCGGGGCGACCGGCTCGTCGGCCCTCGTCGTGCCGGCGGGCGTCTCGATCCTCTCCGGCACCGCGTGGGGCAGTCCCGCGGTCGACGCGCGAACGCACCTCACCGTCGTGCGGGTCTCCGACGGTGCGAAGCTCTTCATCGGCTCGCTCTCGAGCTTTCACGGCCTGCCTGTTCGGTCGGGAATGAAGCTCGAGGTGCGGGTTGAACGGCCAGCGGCCTACGCGGGCCTGAAGGCCGGAACCGTGCTGCAGTTCGTGGCCTGACGCCACCGATACCATTCCTTTCATGGAGCCGCTCCGGATCGGCGTTCTCGCCGTGCAGGGCAACTTTCGCGAGCACGCGCAGATGCTGCGCCGGCTCGGCGCGGAGGCGGTTGAGGTGCGCAAGCCGGAGCAGCTCGACGGGCTCGACGGCCTGATCATTCCCGGCGGCGAGTCGACGACGTTCACGCGCCTGATGCACCTCTACGGCCTCGACGAGGGGATCCGGCGCTTCGCGCGGCCGGTGTTCGGCACGTGCGCGGGGATGATCGTGCTCGACCGCAATCACCTCGGCCTCGTCGACCTGGCGGTGCGCCGCAACGCCTTCGGCCGGCAGGTGGCCTCCTTTGAGACCGACCTCGACGTGGTCGGGCTGGACGAGCCGGTGCGCGCGGTCTTCATCCGCGCGCCGTGGGTGGAGGAGGTCGGGCCGGGCGTCGAGGTGCTCGCCGAAGTGGACGGCCGCCCGGTGCTCGCCCGCGAGGGGCGGTTCCTCGTCGCTGCGTTCCACCCCGAGCTGACCGACGACACGCGGCTCCACGAACTGTTTCTGGAGTCGGTGCGGGAGGCTACGAGCGTAGACTTGGCGGAGCTCGACAAAGGAGCGAAGGCGCCGGCTTCGCCGGCGCCGGGAGCGGGGATCGTTGTCCGGGCATAGCAAGTGGTCGTCGATCAAGCACAAGAAGGGCGCGGTCGACGCGAAGCGCGGCAAGCTCTTCTCGAAGCTCTCGCGCGCGATCATCGTCGCGGCGAAGGAGGGCGGAGGCGACCCGGCCAACAACCTCGCGTTGCAGAACGCGGTCGAGAAGGCGAAGTCGTACTCGATGCCGAAGGACAACATCGACCGCGCGATCGCGAAGGGCTCGGGTGCCGACGCTGACGCCGACGCGTTCGAGACGATCGTCTATGAGGGCTACGGGCCCGAAGGCGTCGCGGTGATCGTCGAGGCGCTCACCGACAACCGCAACCGCACCGCCGCCGACGTGCGCCATCTCTTTGCAAAGAACGGCGGCAACCTCGGCGCGACCGGCGCCGTCGCCTGGCAGTTCGACCGTCGCGGCGTCGTCGTCGTGCCGGCCGACGGCGTGGACGACGAGGAGCTCCTGCTCGTCGCGGCCGACGGCGGCGCCGACGACATCGAGCGTGACGGCGACGTCTTCCAGGTCACCTCCGCACCGGAGTCGCTCTCGAGCGTGCGCTCGGCGATCGAGGCGGCCGGCTTCACCGTCGACTCGGCGGAGCTCCAGCTCGTCCCGAAGACGACGGTC
>PLDP01000196.1:9931-11071 GCA_003136795.1 Actinomycetota bacterium | reverse complement strand
CAGTTCGAGCGGCTCCTCGCCGGCGAGCAGGAGGACGCCGTCTTCCCCGATCCGGAGCCCGAAGAGGCCGAGCCGGAGAAGGAGCCGGAGCGGCGTCCCGCTCCCGCTCCCGCGAAGCCGCGGCCGTTCCCGCTCCCGGGCGGCGCCGCCATGCAGCCGCCTGAACCTGAAGCGAGCTAGCGCCGCGAACCTGGTTNNGGCTGCGCCGGCAACCAGGTTCGCCTGCCAGCCGATCCCTGCGTAATAGTTGGGGGTCGTGACCGGTCTCGCGTCGCCGATCCTCGTCGTCCTCTTCATCGTCGCTGCGGGTGCGACCTGGATCGCCGGGATGGCCCTCTCCAAGACGACCGACGCGCTCGACGTCCGGCTCGGTCTCGGTGAGGAGCTCGGCGGCCTGCTCTTGCTCTCCGTCGCGGGCAGCCTGCCCGAGCTCGCGATCACCATCTCCGCCGCGGCGCAGGGGAACCTCGGCCTCGCGGCCGGCAACCTGATCGGCGGGATCGCCGTGCAGACGATGGTGCTCGTCATCTGCGACCTCACAGTGGGGAAAAGGCGGCCGTTGACGTTCCTCGTCGGCGCGCTCAGCCCCGTCCTCGAGGGGCTCCTGGTGACGCTTGTCGTCTCGGGTGTGCTGATGGGAGCGCTGCTCTCATCGTCGACGGCGATCGGCGGCGTCGTCAGCCCGGCGTCGATCGGCATCGTCGTCGTCTGGACGTTCGGCGTCTACGTGATCAACAAGGTGCGAAAGACGCCGCGCTGGAACATCACCATGGAGGGCTCGCAGCCGGGCCGCCGCCACCACCGCGAGGCGCATCCGACCCAGCCGCATCCGTTTGCGAGCCGCACCACCGCACAGGTCGCCGGGATCTTCGCCGGAGCTTGTGCCGTGACGCTCGGGGCAGGCGTCGCGCTGGAGATCTGCGGCAACACGCTCGCGAGCCGGGCGGGCATCAACGGCGTCATCTTCGGTGCGACGATCCTCGCGGGTGCGACCGCGCTCCCGGAGATCAGCTCGGGCATCGCGGCGGTCCGGCTCGGCGACCACGCGCTCGCGCTCGGTGACATCTTCGGCGGCAACGCGTTCCAGCTCTGCCTGTTCCTCGTCGCCGACCTGATTGCCGGCAGGCCCGTGCTACCGCA
>PLDP01000196.1:0-9922 GCA_003136795.1 Actinomycetota bacterium | reverse complement strand
TCGTCGGCCTCTTCGTCGTCCCGCGCTAGGAGGGATTGGCGGCTTCTAGCGCGCGGCTGTCCGGCGGCGCGGTCGCGTCTTGAAGACGATGTCCCACCACGGCGCGCTGACGCCGAACCCGCGCTCGTCGTCTTCGAAGTGATGGCGCATGTGCAGCTCCCGGAGGCGATGACCGAGCCGCCCCTTCGGATTGGTGTGGTGCAACAGGAAGTGCACGGTGTCGTAGATGACGTAGCCGAGGTAGAAGCCGGCGGCGACGCCCCAGGCGAGCGGTGTGCCAAGCGCCGCGACGAACGCGGCGAAGAAGAGCAGCGCGAGCGGGATCGAGAACGCGGGCGGCAGCACCAGGCGGCGCGAGTCGTTCGGGTGGTCGTGATGGACGCCGTGGATCATCCAGTGCAGCCGCTTGCCCAGGCCCTGCTCGGGCTCGAAGTGGAAGACGATGCGGTGGCCCCAGTACTCGCAGAGCGTCCAGAACACGTAGCCGCCGGCCCCGGCGAGCAGCGCGTCCGGTGCGCCCAGGCCGCGGGCCGCGAAGTACCCGAGGATCGCCACCGCCGGCAGGAACAGGACGGCGGGAGTGGCCGGGTGCGCGCGGGTCAGGCGGTCGAGCGTCGGCGACGGAAAGATCGCCGGCGATTCCTCGGGCTCGTGCGGCGCGGCTGTCTGGTCGAGGCTCACGATCCGAGCGCCCTCAGTCCGAGCGTGAGGCCCTCGAACGCGGCCAGCAGCCACAGAAACCGCACATGGCGTGGCAGGTTCCTGAACCGGTGCAGCGCAGCGCTTCCCATGTGCATGCGAGCGTAGACGACCTCGGGTGTCGATTGTGTGAACCTCCTTCAAAGGCCCTGCTAACGTGGCCGCCGATGGCCGATCCCGTCTCATGGCTCCAGATTCAGCAGGGCTGGACCGTGGTCACCTCCGACGGCGTCAGCATCGGTGCGGTCGCACAGGTCGAAGGAGACAAGCAGGACGACATCTTCGACGGTCTGGCCGTCGAGTCCGGAAACCCGGTTCAGGTTCGCTACGTGCCCGGCGAGCAGGTCGGCCTGATCTATCCCGGTGAGGTGACCCTGAAGATCGCCGCCGCGGAGGCCGGCACGCTCGCCCCGTTCCAGGCTGCGCCGCCGGAGACGGCGTGGCATCCGGGCAAGCCGCCGCTCGCGAGCCGGCTCACGAACCTCCTCCGAGGCAAACGCTAGGCCGTGGCTGACATCAAGATCGTTGCGGATGCCGACGTCCGCGAGTACGTGCTCGAGCATGGCGGCAACGTTTACGTCTGGGCGAACGACACAGGCCTGAAGCACGTTGCGCTGGAGCCGCCCGACGAGCCGATGGAGTTCGAGACGATCGAGGGGGACGGGATCACGCTGCACCAGGCCCTGTCGATCCAGGATCCAACGACCGAGTGGAAGCTCGTGATCCGGCACTTCCCCCTCAAGCACGTGGACGCGCTCTGGGATGCGTGGGAGCCGGGAGTCAGCTCCCCGCCGCCCGAGATCTCCTAGGCCGACGCGCCGGCCTGCTTCTCCAGCAGGCGACCCTCGCGGATCGTCTGCGCCATGTCCTTCGACTGCTCGCGGTACCAGCTGCCGTCCTCGAACTGGATCGCCGGGTAGTTCGACTGGCCGGTGCCCTCGACGACCGCGGTGCGGCCCTTGCGGCCGGGCCACGGCCCCTTGACGACCTCGTAGGCGATTCCCTGGGCGTCGAGCGCCTTCTGCACACGCCAGCACGGGTGCCCGCTCATCTTGATCCAGATGTGCCCGCAGCGATGGAGCTTCACGGCCATGACGTCCTCCAGTCGGTTGGAGCCCCAATCATCTATGCGACGAGGCCTGCCTGCCAGCTCGCCCACAGCTGGGCATAGCGGTCGCCCTGGGCGACAAGCTCGTCGTGCGCGGCGATCTCGATCAGGCGGCTCGCCTCCATCAGTGCCACGCGGTCGGCCCGCTCGGCGGTTGAAAGGCGGTGGGCGATCGTGATCACGGTCCGACCATCGGAGAGCACCGCGAGCGCCTGCTCCACCGCCGCTTCGGTTTGCGGGTCGAGCGACGACGTCGCCTCGTCCAGCACGATCACCGACGGATCGGCGAGTGCGACGCGCGCGAGCGAGACGAGCTGGCGCTCGCCGCTCGAGAGCCGCACGCCGCGCGAGCGCACGTCGGTCCCCAGGCCGCCGGGCAGCGCTTCGAACCGCTCGAGGGCGCCGATCCGGCGCAGCGCTTCGCGCGTCTCCTCGTCGCTCGCGTCCGGACGGCCGAGCCGGATGTTCTCGGCGATCGTCCCCGAGAAGAGGTGTCCTTCCTGCGGGACGAACACGATGCGCCGCCGCAGCTCGTCGAGCCGCGCCTCTCGCAGGTCGACGCCGCCGTAGGTGACGCTTCCCTCGTCCGGGTCGTAGGCGCGGACGAGCAGCTTCGCGAGCGTCGACTTGCCGGCGCCGGTCGCGCCGACCAGGGCGAGATGCTCGCCCGGCTCGATCCGGAGCGACACACTCGCGACCGCGGGCGCACCGTCGCCGTAGCCGAACGTGACGTTCTCGACGACGAGCTCACCGCGCTCGGGAAGCTGCAGCTCGCCGCCCCGCACCGTCACGGGCTCCTCGAGCAGCGTGGCGATCTTCGTCAGCGCCGCACGGCCCGACTGGAACTCGCTGAACCAGTCGCCGAGCCGGGCGATCGGATCGAAGAGCGAGATCAGGTAGAGCGCGAACGCGACGATCGTCCCGACCGTCACGCGCCCCTGGCGCTCGAGGTAGCCGCCGGCGACGAGCACGGCGGCCAGCGCGAGCGACTGCGCGAACGCGATCGCCGGGAAGAAGCCGATGTTCACGAGCGAGATGCGTCGCCACGCAGAGACCTGCGCGCTCGATCGTCTGCGGTACGACGCATAGCGATCGGTCTCGCGCCCGAACGACTGCACGACGCGCACGCCTGCGAGGCCTTCCTGGAGCGACGACATCGTGTCGGCGACGCGGTCGCGCAGCGCGAGGAAGGCCGGCCGCGAGCGCTTGCCGTAGCGCAGTGACGACCAAACGAGCACCGGCACCGACACGAGCATCACGAGGGACAGGAGCGGCGACAGCGTGATCAGGATGCCGATCGACACCACGAACAGCAGCACCGAGCCGACGACCTCGACGAGGACGAGCCGTGTGAACGTCGTCAGCGTCTGCACGTCGGCCGTCAGCCGCGAGACGAGCACCCCCGCGCGCGTCTGCTCGAAGAACGGCATCGACAGCTCCTGCAGCTTCTCGTAGGCGGCGACGCGCAGATCGCCGAGGAACCGCTCGCCGGCGCGGGCGCTGCAGAGCACGATCACCCGCTCGAGCACGGGGCGCACGAGGACGAGCGCGATATACATCACGGCGATCACGTCGATCGCATGCACGTCGTGCCGGTCGATGCCGCGGTCGATCGCAAGCTTCACGAGCAGCGGCGCGGAGAGCGACACGACGGTCGCGCCGATCATCGCGAGCCCCGCTGCGACGATCAGCCGCCGCTGCGGCCGCAGGATCGGACCAATCGTTTCCTTCATCAGGCTGCCTCCTGCGCCGCGAGGGCGAGCAGCTCGCGGTAGCGTGGGGAGCGCGCGAGCAGGTCGGCGTGGCGCCCCTGCTCGACGACCCGGCCGTCCTCGACGACGGCGACCCGGTCGGCGAGGGCGATCGTCGCCGGCCGGTGGGCGATCACGAGCGTCGTACGACCGGCCATCACCTCGGCGAGCGCCGCGCGGATCTCGTGCTCCTTCGTCGCGTCGACCGCCGACGTCGCGTCGTCGAGGATCAGCACCTGCGGGTCGGCGAGGATCGCGCGCGCGATCGCGAGCCGCTGGCGCTGCCCGCCCGAGAGCGAGAAGCCGCGCTCGCCGAGCACGGTCTCGTACCCCTCGGGCAGCCGCTCGACGAACTCCGACGCGCCCGCGAGGCGTGTGGCGCGCATGATCGCGGCGTCGTCGGCATCCGGCGAGCCGAAGCCCACGTTGCCGCGCACGGTGTCGCCGAAGAGGAACGTCTCCTCGAACACGAGCCCGACGCCGCGGCGCAGCTCGTCGAGGCGCAGCTCGCGCACGTCGACGCCTCCGATCGTCACCGAGCCGGCGTTGGGGTCGTAGAAGCGCGCGAGCAGCGCTGCGGCCGTCGACTTGCCCGAGCCCGTGCCGCCGACGAGGGCGAGCGACGTGCCCGCAGGAATCTCCAGCGTGAAGCCGTCGAGGATCGGCCGCTCGTCGCCGTACGAGAAGCGGACGTCGTTGAAGCGAACGTCGGCTCGCTCCGGGAAGGGCCGCGCCGAGGGCGACTCGACCACGACCGGCTCGGCTTGGAGCACGTCGGCAACGCGACGAGCGGCCGCCGCCGCGCGCTGCACCGTGCTGACCCGCTGGCCGATCGTGCGCAGCGGGTTGACGAGCAGCACGAGGTAGAACGTGAAGAGCGCGAACGTGCCCACGGTGATGTCGCCGTCGAGCACGCGGTGGGCGCCGTACCAGAGCACCACGAGGAGGCCGACGAGCGGCAGCGCCTCGAGCGCAGGCAGGAACACCGCGTCGACGTTCGCGACCTCGAGCGCCGTCTGCACGACCTCGTTGGACTTCCGGCGGAAGCGGGCGGAGAGCGACGGGCCCGCGCCCAGGCCCTTGACCACGCGGATCCCGGCGATCGTCTCCTCGACGAGCGACGTCAGCTCACCGAGCTCCTCCTGGTTGACCTTCGTCCGCTCGGCGTAGCGTTTCGAGTAGCGGCCGAAGCCGAAGCTGAGCAGCGGCAGCGGCGCGAGGACTGCGAGTGCGAGGTGCCAGTCGATCACGAGCAGCACGACCGTCGCTGCCAGCACCGTGAGGATGTAGCCGATCGTGTGGCCGATCGCGTCGAAGAGGCGCGCCACGAGCTCGGCGTCGTTCGACGCGCGTGAGATGAGCTCGCCGGCGCCCACCCGGTCGTGGTAGCGGGCGTCGAGGTCGAGGGCGCGGCGGAAGATCGAGTCGCGGACGCTCGCATCCGCGAGCGCGCGGTTGCGGATCGCGAAGTAGTGGCGCGTGCCGCCGGCCACTGCCTCGATCGCGCCGAGCACGACCAGGCCGGCGCAGACCCACGAAAGCGTGGACCGGTTTGCGTGCACGATCCCCGAGTCGACGGCGCGCCGGATCAGGAGCGGCGAGGTGATCGCCGCGCCCTGCCAGGCGAGCCCGGAGACGATCGCGCCGGCGATCGTCCACCGCAGCCGTTTCGAGACCGAGCCCAAATAGCGCCAACCGGGGTCCATCAAGCCATTATTCGGTTGTGTCAAACGCGCGCCCGCCGATCGAGCAACGCTTTCCCTCGCCGTCGGTGATGGGGGTGATCAACGTCACGCCCGATTCGTTCTCGGACGGCGGCGTGCATCTGCCCGTCGAGGCGGCGGTGACCGCGGCGTGGGGGATGCTCGACTGCGGCGCGGCGATCGTCGACGTCGGCGGCGAGTCGACGCGGCCGGGCTCGGGCGGCGTGACGGCGGCCGAGGAGCTCCAGCGCATCGAGCAGGTGCTGCTCGACCTCGCAGGTGCGCCGGTATCGGTCGACACCTCGAAGGCTGCCGTCGCGCGCCGCGCGCTCGAGCTCGGCGCCGAGCTCATCAACGACGTGACGGCTCTGCGTGCCGACCCCGAGCTCGCGGGCGTCGTCGCCGATGCGGGCTGCTATCTCTGCCTCATGCACATGCTGGGCGAACCGCGCACGATGCAGGTGAATCCGGTCTACGACGACGTCGTCTCCGACGTGAAGCGCTTCCTCGAGGAGCGGCTCGCATTCGCGGTCGCCGAGGGCGTGCGGGAAGAGCTCGTCTGCCTCGACCCGGGGATCGGCTTCGGGAAGACCGTCGCGCACAACCTCGAGCTCGTGCGCCGCCTCGACGAGCTCGCCGCGCTGGGGCGGCCGCTGCTCGTCGGGCTCTCGCGCAAGAGCTCGCTCGGCAAGGTGACGGGCAATCCGGACGCGAAGGTCGCCTCCACGGCCGCGTCGGTCGGCGGCGCAGTCGCAGCATTCGACCGCGGCGCGTCGATCCTGCGCGTGCACGACGTGCGCGAGCACGTCGAGGCGCTCGCGGTGGCGAAGGCGGTCGCCGGGTGATCGTCGAGCTCGCCGGGCTCGAGGTCTTCGGCTATCACGGCGTCGAGGAGGAGGAGCAGCGCCTCGGGCAGCTCTTCCTGTTCGACGTGCAGCTCGAGGTGGGAGAGCGCGGCGTCTCGGACCGGCTCGAAGATGCCGTCGACTACACGCAGGTCGCGGGTGCGATCCGCGAGCTCTCCGGCGCGCAGCGCTTCGACCTGTTGGAGGCGCTCGCCACGCGCACCGCCGACCTGCTCATGGAGCGCTTCGCGCCGGAGCGCGTTCGCGTCCGGGTGCGCAAGCCGCAGGTGCAGCCGGCCGGGATGACCGTCGAGTACTCCGCCGTCACGGTCGAGCGACCGTGACGCTCGCCTACGTCGGCCTGGGCTCGAACCTGGGCGACCGCGAGTCGCTGATCCGGCAGGCCGCCGAGCTGATCGGTGCGCGCCGTCTCTCGTCCCTGATCGAAACCGAGCCGTGGGGCTACACCGAGCAGCCGAAGTTCCTGAATGCTGTTGCCGAGGTCGAGACGCCGCTCGACGCGTGCGGCTTCCTCGATCACCTGCTCGAGGTGGAGCGGCGGCTCGGCCGCGAGCGGGTCGGGCCGCAGTGGGGCCCGCGGACGATCGACCTCGACCTGCTGCTGTACGGCGACGAGGAGATCGACGAGCCGGGCCTCGTCGTCCCGCACCCGCGGCTCGCAGAGCGGCTGTTCGTGCTCGAACCGCTCGCCGAGCTCGTTCCGTCACGAAAAATCCCCGGATCGGGCACGGTTCAGGCCGTGCTCGCGGGGCTACAATCTTCCGGGTGAGCCACCTCGACGATCTCGACGAGTTCGAGGCCGAGGCCGAGCTGCGTCTCAAGAAGGAATACGCAGCGGTCTTCTCCCTCTTTCGGTACTGCGTCCTCACCCAGGACGCGACCTACCTCTGCAACAAGCTCGACATGCAGTACGTCCCGCAGCAGAACTATCCGTTCTTCCACCTGAAGATGGAGGACGTCTGGGTCTGGGACAAGAACCGCCCCACGCGGATGATCCCGCGCGCCGAGGTCTACACCTCGAGCGACGTGACGATCGAAGAGCTGCGGGGCGACGGCGACGAGCCGGTGCTGACCGCCGAGGCGCTCGCCAAGCGCATCGGCGAGGGCCGCTCCGAGATCGAAGACCTCTGATGCAACCTGGTTGCCGGCGAAGCCGGAACCAGGTTGCCGTCTGACGCGGTTCGAGCTGCCTCAGACGTGAACCTGGTTGCCGGCGAAGCCGGAACCAGGTTGCCGTCTGACGCGGTTCGAGCTGCCTCAGACGTGAACCTGGTTTCGCTGCGCGGAAACCAGGTTCAATAACACCATGCTGCTCGCGATCGATGTCGGCAACACCCAGACCGTCTTCGGGATGTTCGACGGTGCAACGCTGACCGAGCAGTTTCGCGTTGGAACCGACCGCACGCACACCGGAGACGAGCTTGCCGTGCTGCTGCGGGCGTTCGTCGACCTGGAGACGCTCGACGGGATCGTCCTCTGCTCGTCGGTGCCGCTGCTCGTGCGCGAGTACGAGGCCTTCGCCGAGCGCTGGGCAGGGACCGAGTTGCTCGTGCTCGGCCCCGGTGTCTCAACCGGGATGCTGATCCGCTACGACGACCCACGCGAGGTGGGCCCCGATCGGATCGCGAACGCCGTCGCCGCGCGGGAGCGGCACGGCGCGCCGGCGGTGGTCGTCGACTTCGGCACGTCGACGAACTTCGACGTCGTCAACGCCGCCGGCGAGTTCGCGGGCGGGGTGCTCGCGCCCGGTGTCGAGGTGTCCATGGACGCGCTCTTCGCGCGCGCCGCGCGCCTGCCGAAGGTGCCGTTCGCCGCACCGGAGCGCGTGATCAGCCAGACGACGACCGCCGCGCTGCAGTCAGGCCTTGTCTACGGGTTCGCGGGCCAGGTCGACGCGATCGTCGAGCGGATCCGCGCCGAGCTCGACGCGCCCGGCGCGCCGGTCGTGGCGACGGGCGGCCTGGCCGACCTGATCGCCCCACACTCGAGCACGATCACAGTCGTCGACCAGGAGCTCACGCTTCAGGGCCTCCGGCTCGTGTGGGAGCGCAACCGAACCTGATTCCGGCGCAGCCGGAATCAGGTTCGCGAGTTTCGGGCTTTAGCCGCCTCCGTAGATCGAGATCGGCAACGAGTCGAGCAGCACCTCGTCTTGCGGGTCGGGCGCCTCGGCGAGGAGCCGCTCGAAGATGAAGCGGGCGCCGGGCGCTGCCGCGAGCAGGGTCTGCTCCACCTCGGCGAGCGTCGGCAGCATGACGAGCTCCTGCTTGAACGGCCGCGGGAAGCGCCCGCGCCCGAGGTACCAGCCGTAGAACTTCTTCAGGAAGCCGGACGCGCGCTCGACGCCGAGCTCGCGCACCGTCTCGCGCATGAAGAGGAGCAGCTCGGCGACGACCTCCTCGCGCGACGGCTCCCGGTCGTCGCCCATCATCTCCGCGAGCGCCCACGGATTGCCCTGGGCCGCGCGGCCGACCATCACCGCGGCGGCGCCGGTGGTCGCGAGCACGGACTGCGCCCGGGCGCGCGAGGTGATGTCGCCGGAGGCGATCACGGGGACGTCGACCAGCGAGACGAGCTCGGCGGTGAGCGAGTGGTCGGCGGTGCCGGTGTACATCTGCTTCGCAGACCGCGGATGCAGGGTCAGCGACGCCGCGCCCGCCTCGACCAGTTGGGGGCCGACGGCCAGGCAGGTGCGCGAGCCGTTCTCGACGCCGCGGCGCATCTTCACCGAGACCGGGAGCGCCGTCGCGCCGGCGACCGCCGCCACGAGGCGGCAGGCATGGTCGGGATCGTCGAGCAGGGAGGCGCCCGCGCCGGTCTTCGTCACCTTCTTGACGGGGCAGCCGAAGTTCATGTCGACGATGTCCGCGCCGGCGGCCTCGACCATCCGGGCCGCGTCGGCCATCGCGACCGGGTCGGAGCCGAAGATCTGGATGGCCAGCGGGTGCTCGTCCGAGCCGACGCGCAGGTAGCCGAGCGTCCGCTCGTTTCGGTGCTGGATGCCGGCCACGGAAACCATCTCCGAGCAGACGAGCCCCGCCCCGTAGCGGCGGCCCTGACGGCGAAATGCCTGCACAGAGACGCCTGCCATCGGCGCCAGGACCAGGCGGCCGGGGATTTCGACGCTACCGATCAGCCAGGTCTCTTTGAGGTCGATGTTCACGAGCCGTAAAGGGTAGCCGCCGGGGGTTGCGCCCGACTTGACGCGGTCGCTACCATTCCCGCCCGTTTCGACGGGCCAGGAGGCAAGTGTTTTGAAGGAAGTCATCCTCACATCCGAGGGCTACAAGAAGCTCCAGCAGGAGATCGACGTTCTGCGCGGCGACAAGCGCCGTGAGGTCGCCGAGCGCATCCGCGTTGCGCGCGAATTCGGCGACATCGCCGAGAACGCCGAGTACGACGATGCGAAGAACGAGCAGGCGATGCTCGAGGCGCGGATCGCGGNNGAGTCGCCGGTCGGCAAGGCGATCATGGGCAAGAAGAAGGGCGAGGTCGTCGAGGTCACCGCCCCCCGCGGCGCCTTGAAGTTCAAGATCATGGAGATCAAGGCCGCGTAGACCGTAGGCTCCGCGCGATGGAAATCGTGCGGCTCGACCGAGCGAAGTTGGGTGAGGCAAGCGACACGCTCGCACGTGCGTTTCACGACGACCCCGCGTGGGTCTGGCTGATCCCGGATGCCGCGCGCCGCGCGCGGCTTTTGCCGTGGCTCTTCCGGGTCGGCTTCGACGTCACCGCGGCGGACGTCTGGGGGACGGCCGGGCAGGTGCTCGGCGCGGCGCGCTGGCTGCCGCCCGG
>PLDP01000034.1 GCA_003136795.1 Actinomycetota bacterium | reverse complement strand
GCGGGGATCGGGATGGTGCACCAGCACTTCATGCTGATCCCGGTGATGACGGTGGCCGAGAACATCGTGCTCGGAGTCGAGCCGCGCAAGAGGCTCCTACTCGACGAGCGAACAGCGGAGCGGCGTGTGCGGGAGCTGTCCGAGCGGTTCTCGCTCGCGGTCGATCCCTCCGCGCTCGTCAGCGACATCACCGTTGGCCAGGAGCAGCGCGTCGAGATCTTGAAGGCGCTCTACCGCGGCGCCGACATCCTGATCCTCGACGAGCCGACCGCCGTCCTGACCCCGCAGGAGGCGCACGAGCTCTTCGGGATCATCCGCGGCCTGCAGGCGGACGGCAAGTCGATCATCTTCATCAGCCACAAGCTGAACGAGGTGCTCGAGATCGCCGACCGGATCACGGTGCTCCGCCGCGGCAAGAAGATCGAGACGGTTCCGCGGGAGGGCGCCACCGAGGCGTCGCTCGCGCGCGCGATGGTCGGGCGCGACGTCCTGCTCCGCGTCGAGAAGGCGCCGGCCCAGCCGGGCGAGGTGCTGCTGTCGGTGCGGGACCTGCACGTCCGCGACGAGCGCGGCCTGCCGAAGGTGCGCGGCGTGTCGTTCGACGTCCGTGCGGGCGAGATCGTCGGGATCGCCGGCGTCGACGGCAACGGCCAGACGGAGCTGATCGAGGCGATCACTGGGCTGCTCAAGTCGGAGAGCGGCGTGATCAGCGTCGCCGGCCGTGCCGTTCACGACGCGAGCGCGCGCGAGATGCTCGACGCCGGTGTGGGCCACATCCCGGAGGACCGCCAGCGGCGCGGCCTCGTGCTCGAGTTCTCGATCGCCGAGAACATCGCCCTGCACGACTATGCGAAGCCACCGGCCGCGAAGTGGGGGTGGCTCTTCCCGGCCCGGCTCGTCGAGCGGGCGGCCGGGCTGATCCGTGAGTTCGACGTGCGCGGCGGCGGGCCGCTCGCGCGCGCCGGCGGTCTCTCGGGCGGCAACCAGCAGAAGGTCGTCGTGGCGCGCGAGATCTCACGCGACCCGAAGGTGCTGATCGCCGCACAGCCGACGCGCGGGCTCGACGTGGGCGCGATCGAATACCTGCACCGGCGGATCGTCACCGAGCGCGACGAGGGNNTTTACGAGGGTGAGATCGCCGGCGAGCACACCGGTGAGGTCTCCGAGGAGCAGATCGGCCTCGAGATGCTCGGCGGGCGGGAGCGCCCGGCCGCATGACCGCGGACACGAACGACCCCCCGGAGACGCCGGAGGAGGCGGGCCGGACCGGCACGATCGCCGCGCGCTTTGCCCTCAAGCAGCGGGCCGGGGGTGTCGTCGTGCCGGTGCTGACGGCGTTGATCGCCTTCCTGCTCGGCGGGTTCGTCGTGCTCGCCACCGGCCACAACCCGGTGCTTGCGTACCGCGACATCTTCAACGGCGCCGGCCTCAACTGGATCTTCCATCCGACGACGAACATCGTCTCGACCGCGGCGTACAACCTCTCCCAGACGCTGCTGCAGACGACGACCCTGATTCTCTGCGGCCTGGCCGTTGCGTTCGCGTTCCGCTGCGGGATGTTCAACATCGGCGGTCAGGGCCAGTACCTGGTCGGCCTCTACGTCGCCAACTGGCTCGGCTACGACTTCGCCCGGATGAGCCCGCTGCCGCACATCCTGATCGCGGTCGGTGGCGCGACGATCGCCGGCGCCGCGTGGGCCGGGATCGCGGGGTTCCTCAAGGCGACGGTCGGCGCCCACGAGGTGATCTCGACGATCATGCTCAACTGGATCGCCATCTGGATCGGCGAGTGGATCTTCGGCGACGGCGGGCCGCTCCAGAACGCCGCCAACAAGTCCGTCCCGATCTCGAACGACGTCGCGGCGAGTGCGCAGCTGCCGGTCTTCTGGGGTGTGCAGGGCCTGCAGGCGCTCGACATCGCGTTCTTCGTCGCGCTGGCCGCACTCGTCGTCTTCGGGCTCGTTCTGAGCCGGACGACGCTCGGCTACGAGGTGCGCGCGGTCGGCTTCAACCCGGAGGCCGCGGCCTACGGCGGGATCAGCGTGAAGAAGAACCTGATCCGCGCGATGGCGATCTCCGGCGCGTTTGCGGGCCTGGCCGGGGCGCTCGACATGCTCGGCTACCTCTACCACTTCGGTGTGTCCGACGTTCCCGCCAGCTCGGTCGGCTTCCTCGGCATCGCGGTCGCGCTGCTCGGACGGAACACCGCCGTCGGCGTCGGGTTCGGGGCGCTGCTCTTCGGGGCGCTGCTCTTCGGAACGACGCACGGCCTGTCGTCGAACGTGATCGACCCCTCGCTCGCCGGCAACCTCACCTACATGATCCAGGGGCTCGTGGTGTTGTTCGTCGGGGCGGACGTCCTGATCCTCTACATCTGGAACACGCGCCGGAAGCTCCGGCCGAGAGCGAAGCGCGCAGCGACAGAGGCGAGCGCATGAGCTGGACCGCACGGGCCGACGGGAACCCCGTCAGCACCTGGCTTCGGAACCCCGCGTTCACCGGCTACACCGGCATGGCGCTCGGCGCCTTTGCGGCGTTCCTCGGCATTCCGCCGATCCAGGCGCGAACCTCGACCTGGCCGCTCGCCGTCGGCATCGTCGCCGTCCTCCTTGGCGTCGCGACCATCAGTCGCGGCCGGAAACGGATCGGCTTCGGTGCGATGGTCGCGGGCCTCGTCGGGATCGGGCTCGGCCTCCTCGCGACCCGCTCGAGCGTCGGAAACCTGAACGCCGTGTTCAATCCATCGCTGATCGCGCAGACCTTCGCGTTCGGGACGCCGCTCGTGTTCGGCGCGATCGCCGGCATGTTCTCGGAGCGCAGCGGTGTCGTGAACATCGGCCTCGAGGGAATGATGCTGATGGGCGCGTTCTGGGGCGTGTACGGCGCCGACAAGGGCGGCACCTGGGTGATGGGGCTCGTCGTCGGGATGTGCGCTGGCGGCTTGCTGGCGCTCGTCTACGCCTACTTCGCGATCCACCTCCGGGCAGACCAGATCGTCGGCGGCACTGCGGTCAACTTCCTCGCGCTCGGGATCACCGGGTACTTCTTCTTCCAGCTCTACAACGGCAACTATGTCTCTGAGGGCGTCTCGACGATCCCGAATGTGCGGATCCCGGGGATCGCCGACATGCACTTCCTCGGGCCGGCGATCGGCGACCTGAACCTGATGGTGTGGGCGAGCTTCGTCCTCGTGATCTCGTCATACGTGGTGATGTTCAAGACACCGATCGGCCTGCGGATCCGCGCGTGCGGCGAGCATCCACGCGCGGCTGACACGGTCGGGATCAACGTCTACGCCGTGCGCTACGGGTCTGTCGTGCTTTCGGGCCTGCTCGCCGCTGCCGGCGGCGTCTACCTCTCCGACGGCTTCGGCGGCGGCACGTTCACCGACAACATGACCGAGGGACGCGGGTTCATCGCGCTTGCGGCGATGATCTTCGGCAACTGGCGCCCGGCGGGCGCGTTTGCCGCGGCGATCCTGTTCGGGTTCTCGAGCGCAGTGGCCCTGCGCCTTCAGGTCTATTCCGCGTCGGCCTCGACGCTCTTCAACGTGCTGCCGTACGTGTTGACGCTGATCGCCGTCGCCGGTGTGATCGGGCGGACCGTGCCGCCCGCGGCGGATGGCAAGCCCTACCGCAAGCAGTAGCCTGCGCGCGTTCGCCCCCACCACAGCGTTGCTCGCGACAGCGCTCGTGATCGCTCTTCCTG
>PLDP01000065.1 GCA_003136795.1 Actinomycetota bacterium | reverse complement strand
TGCGCGACGCCGGGATAGACGTTGCCGTAGCCACCGGTGTCGACGGCGTCGTGGAAGAGCAGGTGGCCGCCGTAGGCCACAAACGCGCCCCAGCGCTCGAAGTCGGCCTGCGCGCCTTCGTAGGAGTGGTCGCCGTCGATGAACAGCACCTCGATCGGGCGCGCCGGCGGGTCGGCCGTGCGCGAGTCGGCGACGAGCAGGTGCACCTTGTGCGCCAGCCCATAGCGCTCGAGCGCGGCACGCAGTTCCGCGTCCAGCTGCTCGCCCGGCATGTCGGGCCGCAGCGCCACGTGGAAGTCGTACGACCACAGCTCGACGAGCTCGCGCATGGCGGAGGCGAAGATGAGGGTGCTGCCGCCCTTGAAGCGGCCGATCTCGACGACGGGCCCCGTGGTGGCATGGCGGCCGAGCCGGTAGAGCAGCGCGGCCTCGTCGATCTGCAGCGACGCGACACCGTGGTTCAGCTGGTTCGACGAGAAGAGAAACGCGAGATCCTCGAAGCCGACCAGCTCTTGCGGCCACTGCTCGACATTCGGGAAGCGCATCGTCGCGGGGTCACGCAGAACCGCCGCGTGGATCAGGTTCTTGCCGATCCGCGTCCGGCCGGCGCGGCGCACGAGCTGCTTCAGGTTCGGCACGGCGCGGACGCTACTGCAACGTGCGCAGGTACGCCCACGCGTGGCGCAGCCCCGCGGGCCGCCAGAGCGTGAGTGCGAGCGCATACAGCACGAGCCCTGCGCAGGCCGAGGCCACGGGGCCCACGACGAGGCGCGGCAATCCGAATGACGCCACGGCGAGCCCGCCGCAGACGAGCGCGGCCAGGCCGACGCCCTGCGCGACGCGCCGAACGGCTCCGAGCTTGGCAAGCAACACGAACAAGACGAGCGCTGTCATCGCCGCCAGGCCGGCGGCGACGCCGCCGAGGCCGAAGGCGGCGCGCAGCGCCCAGTCGACCAGCACCTGTGCGCCGAGCGCCGCAGCGGCGAGGAGCGGCAGCCAGCGTGCGCGGCCGCGCACGAAGACCAGCGGGTAGGTGACCGTGACGGCGACGGAGGCGACCATCCACGGCGCGAGATAGACGACGAGGCGACCGAGCTCCGCGCCGGTGCTGCCGCCGTAGCTCGATCCGAGCACGCGACGCGCGACCGTCTCGCCTGCGAGCGCGAAGACGCCGGCGGCCGCGGCGACGGGAGCGAGCGAGAGCCAGGACGCCGCAACCACGTGCCGCGCTACCCGATCCGGAGCCGAGCCCTCGCGCGCAAATGGAACGGTCGCCACCAGCGCCACCGAGGTGGCCGTGACCGCGACGAGGAAGGCGGCGATCAGATAGGCGTAGGAGAAGGTCGTCGCGCGACCGGCGCCGAGCCCCGAGGCGAAGCGATAGCCGATCACGTACAGACCCTGCAGCGCGAACGGCAGCGCGACCCCCTCGCCGAGCTCGAGCAGCCTGCTCCAGGCGCGTGCGTCCGATCGGCCGACGCCGCGCCGCACGAGCAGGGCCGCGAGCGGAATGCCGAGCGTGAGCGCGCCGTTCAGCGCCAGCCCCCAGCCGAACGCGATCACTCCGTGGCCGACGAGCACGAGCGTCAGCACGACGCCGGCGACCGATCCCGCGGCAAAGCCGAACGCCGCCCACTCGTAGTCGTCGAGCGCCGCGAGGGCGCTCGCGACGAGCCCACCGAAGATCTGCGCCACCGCGGACGTGACGACCCAGGGCAGGAGCGCGGCCGCCTGCCCACGGGCGTCGTGATTCGACGCGAGCAGCGACGCGATCCCGTGCGGCCAGGCGATCGCGACCGCCGTCACCACCGCGAGCGGGGCGGCGAGCCCGGTCGCCCATGCGCCGACCTCGTGCCGGAGGCGCCCGTCGCCACGGGCCGCGACGAACCGCGGCAGGACGATCACGCGCAGCGATCCGGCCACCAGCACGAGCGCCAGGTAGACGCCGTAGGCGGCGAAAAATCCATCCGTCTTTACGCCGTGCCCAAACTTGCGCGAGAGAATGACGCCGAGCACCGCAGCCGAGCCGCTCACGGCCGCGGTGGAGATCCCCGTCAGAAGACCGCTGCGAACAGCCCCCCGACCCCGTGAACGATTACCCTCCATCCGTGCTCGGCGACGATACAGCGACCTGGTCCGAGGGAGAGCTCGACGCGCTGCGCGGCGAGTTCGGGGACGCCTACACCGGCCGCACCGTGCTCGTCACCGGGGCGGACGGGTTCATGGGCTCCCATCTCACCGAGGCGCTCGTCCATCTCGACGCGAAGGTGATCGCATTCGTGCGCGCCACCTCCTCCGGCGCGCTGAACAACATCGGGCACCTGCGCCGCCGCCTGCGCGTCGTCTTCGCCGACCTGACGGACAAGACGTCGATCGACTACCTGATGCGCGACCTCGCGCAGGCGCCCGACAAGCCGTACCTGTTCCACCTCGGCGCGCAGGCGCACGTCGGCGAGTCGTGGCACCGCCCGTACGAGACCGTGATGACGAACACGATCGGCACGCTGAACCTGCTGCAGTCGGTCGTCGACCAAGGCGTCCAGCTCGAGAAGTTCGACACCGCCGGCACCTCCGAGGAGTACGGGAACGTGCACGAGTCGGTTGCCCACCAGCACGACTTCGACGAGCTCGGCGGGTTGATCCTGCACGAGCGCTCGCCGATCAACCCCAAGTCGATCTACGCGACCGCGAAGGTGGCGGCCGACTTCTTCACGATGAACTACCACGACGCCTACGGCGTGCCCGGTGTCGTCACCCGCATGTTCAACAACTACGGGCCGCGCCAGAACCCCCGCTACGTGACCGGGACGATCATCACGCAGGCCCTCACCCGCCCCGAGATCGAGCTTGGCGCGCTCGAGCCGTTGCGCGACTTCTGCTTCACGACCGACGGCGTGCGCGGCCACCTGACCGTCGCCGCACACGGTGTTCCGGGCGACCTCTACGTCTACGGGCAAGGCGAGAACATCTCGATGGGCGACTGGTGCGACCTGATCCTGAAGACCGGCGCGGCCAACGGTTTCTGGCCCAACAATCGTCACGTCGTCACCGACCCGAAGCGCCTGCGGCCGGGCGTGACCGACGTGATGGCGCTGCGCGTCGGCTACGAGAAGCTGCATCGCGANNGCGGCCGGCGATCGCCGCCGTCGCGCTCTTCGTGGTCGCGGCATTGCTGGCGCGCGGCGGGCTGCTGACCTCCGACCATCCAGGCGACGTCGGCCATTACCAGACGTTCGGCTTGCGCGTCCGCGAGGGCCTGTTCCCCTACGGGGCGGGGTTCTACATGGAGTACCCGCCGTTCGCGCTCCCGGCCTTCGTGCTGCCGCAGCTGGTTTCGCCCGGGCACTACCTGCTCGTGTTCAAGCTCTTGATGGCGCTCTGCGGGATCGGGACGGTCGTCGCGACGGCCGCGATCCTGACGCATCTTCGGGTGCGTGAGCGCACGGCGTTGCTGCTGCTGCTTCCGGTCGCGCTCGCCCCGCTCCTGCTCGGGAGCACATACCTCAACCGCTACGACCCCTGGGCCGCGCTCCTCACCTCGGTCGCGCTGCTCGCGTTCGTCTCGGGTCGCGCGCGCAGCGGTGCGGTGCTGCTCGCGCTCGCTGTCGCCGCCAAGACGTATCCCGCGGCGATCGTTCCGATCGCCGCGATCTGGGTCTTCCGCTCCGATGGTCGGCGTCGCCTCGTCGAGGCGACGGTCGCCTTCGCCGGGACGTCCCTCGTCGTCTTCGCGCCGTTCGCCGTTCGCGCGTTCGGCGGTCTCGGCAACAGCTACTACACACAGATCAAGCGCTCGCTGCAGATCGAGAGCTCGGGCGCGTCGATCCTGCTCGTCGCCGACAAGCTGGGCGTCTATTCGATCCACTGGTTCCGCGGAATGTCGGTCGACCTCGCCGGCGGCGCTCCACACGCGATCGGCTTGTTCACGAGCGCGCTGGAGGTGATCGCCATCCTGACCGTGGCCTGGCTCTATCACCGCAGCGGCGACCGCGATCCGCGGTCGTTCCTCGTCGCGAGTGGAGCGACCGTGTTTGCCTTCGTCGCGTTCGGCAAGGTCTTCTCGCAGCAATACGCGGTCTGGCTCGTCCCGCTGGTGCCCCTCGTCTATCTGTCGATCGCGTCCTTCGCGGCGGTCCTCATGACGGGCATCCTGCTCGCGACAAACGTCGACACTGTTTGGGGCGACTGGGGGCTCCGCGACACGAACTGGACGGTGTGGGTCGTGGTCGTGCGGAACCTTGCGGTGATCACGCTGTTCGCTCTCTTCGTCCGGGAGCTCCGCAGACGGCGGAGTCTAAACTCCGCGTCATGAGAGCCCTGGTCACCGGTGGAGGGGGGTTCCTCGGGTCGCACCTCGTCGCGCGTCTGGAGGAGCGGGGAGACGACGTGTTCGTCGCGCGTCGCCGCGATTACGACCTGACACGCTACGAGGACGCAGAACGGCTCTTCGCAGACGCGCGCCCGGAGCGAGTCTTCCATCTCGCGGCAGAGGTCGGCGGCATCGGCGCGAACCGCGCCAATCCCGGGCGCTACTGGTACGCGAACCTGATCATGGGCGCGCACATGCTCGAGCTCTCCCGCGTGCACAGCATCGAGAAGCTGATCGTGGCCGGAACGGTGTGCGCCTATCCGAAGTTCACACCCGTGCCGTTTAGTGAGGACGACCTGTGGAACGGCTACCCCGAGGAGACGAACGCGCCGTACGGCATCGCGAAGAAGTCGATCCTGGTCGGCGCACAGTCGTACCGCGAGCAGTACGGCTTGGACGCGATCTTCCTGCTGCCGGCGAACCTCTACGGGCCGCGCGACAACTTCGATCTCGAGAGCTCGCACGTCATCCCGGCGCTGATCCGGAAGATGGTCGAGTCGACCGGTGAAGTCGTGCTCTGGGGCGACGGGTCGCCGACGCGCGAGTTCCTCTACGTCGATGACTGCGCCGAGGCGCTACTCCTCGCCGCCGAGCGCTATGACGGACCGGAGCCCGTCAATCTCGGCACGGGCGTCGAGACATCGATCCGCGATCTGGCCGAGCTGATCGCCGAGCTGACGGGCTTCGAAGGTGAGCTCGCCTGGGACACCTCGATGCCGAACGGGCAGCCGCGCAGACAGCTGGACGCCTCCCGCGCGGAACAGCAGTTCGGGTTCCGCGCACGGACACCGCTTCGCGAAGGGCTCATGCAGACGATCGCGTGGTACCGCGGCGCTGTTGCGGCACATGCGCGCTAGCGTGGCCCTGGCACTCGCTCGCGCGGCGGTGTTCGCGGAGCGCAGACGCTGGTGGATCGTCGGTGCGTGCGTGGTCGGAGAGATGCTGTTCGTCGGGCGCGAGGCGCTCTTCGGGAGCGCGCACAACGGCTGGATCTACCAGGACGGCGACGACGGTCCGTGGTACTGGACAAGCGCGTGGACGCTCACCTCGCTGCACGTCCCCGTGACCGCGGTGGGACTCGGCTGGCCCTACCTGTTGACGCCGCTCGCGGCGATCTTCGGACCGGACCTGGCAAACGGGCTCCCCGCGGTTGTCGTCCTCAACGTCCTCATCCTGGGACCGGCTGCCGTGATCGGGATGTACCTGCTGGGCGAGCGCATCGCCGGCACGCTTTTCGGGCTCTGGACGAGCGTCCTCTGGGTTCTGCTGCCAGGCGTGGCGCTCCTGCTCTATGAGCCTAAGCCACGGCCGTCCGTGATCGACTCGTTCCTGCCGACGGCGACCGGCCTCAACATGCTCTCCGACTTTCCGTCGATGGTGTGCGCGATCTTCGCCGCATACCTCCTCTTCCGTGCGCTCGACCGGAACGGCGTCGACGACGGCGTTCTCTGCGGTCTGGTGCTCGGTTTCCTCGTGCTGCTGAAGCCGGCGAACGGGCCGCTGCTCGTCGTGGGCGTTCTCGTCCTCGCGGTCGCGTTCCGGTTCCGGGCGCTGATCGCCGCCTCGGTCTCGGTCATCCCTGCGCTGATCGCGCTCAGCGTCTGGAAGAAGACCGGCACCGGGGCGATCGGTGCGTTGCCGGCCGGCCCGTCCGGCGGCGGCGGC
>PLDP01000193.1 GCA_003136795.1 Actinomycetota bacterium | reverse complement strand
GGAAACGGCCACGCCCCGGCTGCGGTGCCCGCGCCGGCCGCGACCGCAGAGGGTGCGCCCGACGCCCAGTTGCTCGGCGGCGTCGCCGCCGCGATGGCGCTCGTCAAGGCACACCGCACGCACGGCCACCTCGCCGCGCGCCTCGACCCGCTCGGGTCGGAGCCGGTGGGCGACCCGTCGCTCGAGCCGCTGCGGCTCGAGCCGAAGCTCACGGCGGAGCTGCAGGCGCGCATTCCCGCCTCGGTCCTGCGCGTGCACGTTCCCGGCGAGACGCTCGCCGACGTGCTGCCGCAGCTCGGCGANNTACTGCGGCACGATCGCCTACGAGATCGAGCACCTCTCCGACCACCAGCAGCGCGTGTGGCTTCGGCAGGCGATCGAATCGGGCCGCTACCGGCAGCCGCTCGCCGCCGAGGAGAAGAAGACGCTCTTCCGCCGCCTCTGCGAGGTCGAAGGGATGGAGCGCTTCCTGCGCAAGCGGTTCCTCGGGCAGAAGCAGTTCTCGCTCGAAGGGCTGGACGTGATGATCCCGATGCTCGACGAGACGATCGAGCTCGCGTCGGAGACCGGCGCGCACGACGTCGTGCTGGGGATGGCGCACCGCGGCCGCCTGAACGTCCTCGCCCACACGATCGGGATGCCCTACGAGTACATCCTGCGCGAGTTCGAGGGCGAGCGGACGATCGAGGCCGTCGCCGTCGACCCCGAAGGAGGCACCGGCGACGTGAAGTACCACCTCGCGGCACACGGCACGCGCACCACGTCGAACGGCAAGGTCGGCGTGCGGCTCGTCGCGAACCCGAGCCATCTCGAGGCCGTCGATCCTGTCGTCGAAGGCCGCACCCGGGCCGAGCAGACCGACCGCGCGACGCGCAACGGGGCGCACGACCCGTCGGTCGCGTTACCGGTGCTGCTGCACGGCGACGCGGCGTTCGCAGGCCAGGGGATCGTCGCCGAGACGTTCAACCTGCACGGCCTCGCGGGCTACTCGACCGGCGGCACGCTGCACCTGATCACGAACAACCAGATCGGTTTCACGACCGATCCGAACGAAGGCCGCTCGACGCGCTATTCGTCGGACCTCGCGAAGGGCTTCGACGTCCCGATCATCCACGTGAACGCCGACGACCCGGAGGCCTCCATCGCCGCCGCCCGGCTGTCGATGGCGTACCGGCGCCGTTTCGGCCAGGACGTCGTCATCGACCTCGTCGGCTACCGGCGGTTCGGGCACAACGAACAGGACGAGGCCGCGTACACGCAGCCGCTGATGGTCGAGCAGATCAACGCGCACCCGTCCGTGCGTGAGCTCTACGAGGAGCAGCTGGTCGACGAAGGCGTGTTGACGCGCGACGAGGCTGCGGCGCTCGTCTCGGAAGTCGAAGGCATGCTGCGCACCGCGCACGACCGGTTGAAGGCGTCCTTCGGCGACTCGGTGAAGGAAGAGCACGACGGCGCGATCCCGCGCTCGACGGGGGTCGAGGCGATCACGGCGGTCGCGGCGGAGAAGCTCGTCGAGCTGAACGAGGCGCTGCTCGCAACCCCGGAGGAATTCACGGTCCACCCGAAGCTTGTGCGCCAGCTGGAGCGGCGCCGTACCGCACTGGAGGAGGGTGGGATCGACTGGGGCCACGCCGAGGCGCTCGCGTACGCGTCGCTGCTCGTGGACGGGATCCCGGTGCGCCTCACGGGCCAGGACGTGCAGCGCGGCACTTTCGCGCAGCGCCACCTCGTCCTGCACGACGTGCACACCGGCGAGACGTACACGCCGATGCAGCACCTCGACGAAGCGTCGGCATCGTTCGAGGTCTACAACTCGCCGCTCTCCGAGTATGCGTGCGTGGGGTTCGAGTACGGCTACTCGGTTGCGGCGCCCGAGGCGCTCGTCCTCTGGGAGGCGCAGTACGGCGACTTCGCAAACGGCGCGCAGATCGTGATCGACCAGTTCATCTCGTCGGCCATGTCGAAGTGGCGCGAGACGTCGCGGTTGTCGCTCCTGCTGCCGCACGGCTACGAGGGCAACGGGCCCGAGCACTCGAGCGCGCGTCTTGAGCGCTTCCTGCAGCTCGGAGCGCAGGAGAACTTGCGCATCGTCAACTGCACGACCGCGGCGCAGTACTTCCACCTGTTGCGCAGGCAGGCGCTCGACGCGCCCGCCCGCCCGCTCGTCGTCGTCACCCCCAAGGGTCAGCTGCGCCTGAAGGACGCGGCCTCGACGCTCGCCGACCTCGCCGACGGCGCGTTCCAGCCGGTGATCGACGATGCGCGCACCGACAAGGAGGCCGTGCGCCGTCTTGTCCTCTGCAGCGGCAAGATCTATTACGACGTCTTGGGGCACGAGGCCTACGCCGCCGCGAGCTCGGTCGCCGTCGCGCGCATCGAGCAGCTGTACCCGTTCCCGATCGAGGCGGCTGCCGCGCTCGTCGCGTCGTATCCGGCGCTCGACGAGGTCGTGTGGGTGCAGGAAGAGCCGCAGAACATGGGCCCGTGGCGGTCGATCCGTCACCGTCTCGAGGAGGTCTCGGCGGACGCGCCGCTGCGCTTCGTGGGACGCCCCTGGCGCGCGAGCCCGTCCGAGGGCTACCCGACCGCGCACCTGATCGAGCAAGACCGCATCGCGCGCGACGCGCTCACGATCTAACTCCTAGCGGCGACGGCGGTTCATCTGCGCGTCGAGCGCTTGCTTTGCCAGGCGCGGACCGTGCTTGCGCGCCTGCTGTGCAACCCACTTTCGCTGCTTGGGCGGCAGGCGGCGCCAGATGTCCCACGCAGTGAGCACGGCGCCGACTGGGCCGAGGCGACGGGTGAGCTTCAGACGGGGCATGGCCCCATTCTGCCCACGTTCCCTACCTCCCGTGGCTCGACCGGTGCCCGTCGCTGCGATTGCCGTGGTCGCTGCCCTG
>PLDP01000025.1 GCA_003136795.1 Actinomycetota bacterium | reverse complement strand
CCGGGCACCTCTATTCGCTCAGTGTGACGAGCGGGCGGATCGTCTGGCAGGCAGAGGTGCAGCCCCGATTCGGCAGCACCGGCAACTTCTACGCAACGCCGACGCTCGCGTACGGGCGCGTCTACATCGGTGCGACGGACGGGAAGATGTATTCGTTCGGCGCGTCGAGCGGCAAGCTCCGCTGGTCGCAGTCGACCGGCGGCTACGTCTACTCGTCGTCGGCCGTGTGGCACTCGCGCGTCTACGCCGGTTCGTACTCGCACACGTTCTACTGCTTCGACGCTGCGACCGGAAGCGTCCTGTGGAAGTTCAAGGCGAACGGTCCGATCTCCGGCTCCCCTACGATCGTCGCCGGCCGCGTCTACTTCGCGACCCTGAAGCGGACGACGTATGCGCTCGATGCGATGACCGGGAAGCAGGTGTGGACGTTCCCGGACGGCCAGTACTCGCCGGTCGTCGCCGACGCGCAGCACCTGTACGTGGTCGGGAACGCGCGGATCTACGCACTGGTGGAAAAGCGGCCGCCGGCAGTGGTCGGCCCATGAACATCATCTAGGGTCCCGCCGTGCGCTACGTCGTCACCGGAGCGGCCGGGTTCATCGGCTCCCACCTCAGCGAGGCGTTGCTCGCCGCAGGCCACGAGGTGGTCGGGCTCGACTGCTTCACCGACTACTACGACCCCGCGCTGAAGGAGGAGAACGCGCGCGGGCTCGACGTGCAGCGCGTCGACCTCGCCGTGGATGCCCTCGACTTCTCGGGCTTCGACGGGGTGTTCCATCTCGCCGGCCAGCCGGGCGTGCGGAGCTTCGGCGACGTTTTCCCGCTCTACTTGCGCCGCAACGTCCTTGCCTCGCAGCGCGTGTTCGAAGCCGCGGGGCGTGACGGCGCTCGCGTCGTCTTCGCGTCGTCCTCGTCCATCTACGGCGCGACCGAGCGCTACCCGACGCCGGAGGACGCCCAGCCGCAGCCGCTCTCGCCGTACGGCATCACCAAGCTTGCGTGCGAGCACCTTGCCGGCGCCTACGTGCGCGAGTTCGGTCTCGACTGTGTCGTGCTCCGATTCTTCAACGCATTTGGGCCCAGGCAGCGCCCGGACATGGCGTTCACCCGCATCGTCTTTGCGCTCGCCGAGGGCGGCCCGTTCGAGCTCTACGGCGACGGATCCCAGTCGCGCAGCTGGACGTACGTCGGCGACATCGTCGCTGCAACGATCGCTGCGATGGAGCACGGGAGCGGCACCTACAACGTCGGCGGTGCGCTCGAGGCGTCGATGATCGAGTCGATCGAACTGCTCGAGCGGATCTCCGGGCGCACGCTCGACGTGCGCCGCCACCCGGCGGTGGCGGGCGATCAGAAGCGCACCAAGGCGGACACCACGCGGATCCGCGGCGAGCTCGGCTGGGAGCCGCAGGTCACGCTCGAGGAAGGGCTTACCCGCCAATGGCAGTGGGCCTCCGATACGCTCACCAGCCGATGAGCGCCGATCCGGACGCAGAACGCGAAGTCGACCTCGCCCGCTGGCGCCGCGCCGTAGTTGCCCTGTGGTGGCTGCCGGTCGCGGGCCTCGTGGCCGGCGCGATCCTCGGCGTGCTCTCCTCCTTCAGGGGCGGGACGAACTACAAGGCGTCCGCCCTGATCTCGCTCGGGCAGCCGACCTCGCCGGGCGGCGCGCTCGTGAACGGCTTCGGCACGAACCCGCGCGCGATCTCGCTGATCGTCAGCTCCGCTGCAGCACAGGATGAAGCGGCGGCCAAGGCGGACATGCGGGCGGCGGCACTCCGCGGCAACGTGTCGGTCGCCCAGGTCGGCACCGCGACGGGTGCGAGCGCAGCGCGGGCGACGCCGCTGATCTCGCTCACCGTCACCGGGACGCACTCGTCGACGACCGCTGCCGCTGCGAACGCCCTCGCAACGATTGTCGTCGCCAAGACGACGGCACCGTATGTCGGCGTGAAGATCCGCACGTTCCAGACGACCCTCGACAGCGTCGACGTGCAGCTCCAGTCGGTGAAGACCCTCCTCGCAGCGACCCAAGCCGCGGAGACGGCCGCCAAGAACCTCGATCCGCTCCAGCAACTCGTGATCGTCAGCCAGGAGGACAACGCCGAGACCCGGCTCGGCAACCTGATCGGGCAGCAGGAGACGCTGCAGCAGCAGCTCGCCTTCTCGAAGGAGGTCGAGAGCGCGGAGATCGTCGTGCCCGCCCGGTCGCTGAAGGCATCTGCGCACTCCCGGAACGCATCGCTCGTCGTAGGCGCGCTGATCGGCCTGATTCTTGGGGCGATCGCTGCGGTTGTCGCGGACGGCCGCGGCCTCTGGCGCACCACCTAGCCGACGCTCGCCGTATCCTCGCTTCATGCTGGAAGGAAAGCGCGTTGCGGTCGTCGTGCCCGCGCACGACGAAGAAGGCCTGATCGCCGCAACGCTCCAGGGCATTCCCGGCTTCGTCGACCGGATCTACGTCGTCGACGACGCGTCCGGCGACGCGACGGCCGAGCGGGCGCGCCAGATCGGCGACCCGCGCGTCGAGGTGATCGTCCACGAACGGAACCGGGGCGTCGGAGCGGCGATCGTCACCGGCTACAAGCGCGCGCTCGCGGAGCGCATGGACGCAACCGCGGTGATGGCCGGCGACAACCAGATGGACCCCGACGAGCTCGAGGGGCTCACGCTTCCGATCGTTCGCGACGAGCTCGACTACGCGAAGGCGAACAGGCTGTTCACCGGCAGCGCCTGGAAGCTGATCCCGCGCAACCGCTACATCGGGAACGCGATCCTCAGCCTGCTGACGAAGATCGCGTCGGGCTACTGGCATGTCGCCGACTCACAGGCCGGCTACACGGTCGTCTCGCTGCGCATCCTGCAGCTGCTCGACCTCGACCGCATCTACACCTCCTACGGCTTCCCGAACGACATGCTCGTGCACCTCAATGTCTGGAACGCGCGCGTGCGCGACTTCCAGTCGCGTCCGATCTACGGTGTCGGTGAGCGTTCGGGCATTCGCATCCGGCGCGTCGTGCCGCGGATCTCGTGGCTGCTCTGGAAAGGCTTCTTCTGGCGGATGCGCGAGAAGTACGTGATTCGCGACTTCCACCCGCTCGTCTTCTTCTACTTCCTCGGCTTCCTGATGACGACCGTCGGCTTTTTGCTCGGCGTCTTCGAGACGGTGCGCCGCGTCGGCGGCCACGCGATCACGCCGGCGACGATCGTCCTCGTTGCGCTGCTCCTCATCTCGGGCAGCCAGTTCACGCTGTTCGCGATGTGGTTCGACATGGAGTCGAATAAGGACCTGCGCTAGCTCGCTTCGGGTGACTTCCAAAAGCTGTCTCTGCCGTGCGCTGCGACCAGGCGGTAGCAGTGGGAAGCGAGGAGACTTCTAATGTCCGAATCGCGTTGACGTTCTTCGGCGTAGTCGCCAAACGAATGTTCCAACAGGATGTAGTCGATGGCGTGTCGGGCTAACAAGTTGGCTGCGCCCTCCAGGGCCGCCAGTTCGGCCCCCTCGATGTCGAGCTTCAAGACACGCACGCGTGTCAGGCCACGTTGCAAGCTGAACGCATCGAGGCTCCGTAGCCTGACGTCGTAACGGATGGCGTCCCCTGGGTCATCTCTCAAATCAGCAAGAAAGGCGTACCCCTTGGTGACTGCTCTCTCGGTGTCGTAGAACTCGGCTGTCCCTTCGCAGGCTCCGATCGCATCCGGAAGCAACTCGACATTCGAAACGCTCTCAAGAAAACCGAGCCTGGCGAGGCAGCTACGAGAAGGCTCAAAGGCGAAGACCCGACCATCCGGCCCTGCGGAGGCGGAAAGGACGCTCGTGATGTATCCGATGTTCGCGCCGGCGTCGATACAGATGTCGCCTTGGTTGATCAGCGACCTCAGTAGATCGACATTGTCCTCCTCGTATAACCCATAGAACACATGTCGATATGGACTGATTGAATGGTCGACTGGAAAGGGAATACCCCCGAGATCAATTACTTCTATTCCCTTAGGCGCAAGCCACGGCCCGACTATGTCTGAGACCCGATGTCTGCCCCTCACTCGGACGCGTAGGAAGACGGTGCGTATGAGGCTGCGGATAAAGCGCTTCACGAGAAGACAGGTCGACCGTCACGGACTCCGTACATCGTAAACCGTAGTTCGAGGAGAGCGAGGGCGGCGAGAAGGTGGCGCTCCACCTTCCCGGCGTATTCCTCGAACAGGGCGAAGCCGGCATCGCGAGAGATTACCGCCGGCGCCACGGGCCTCCTGCAAATCGCGTGCAAATCCAGACGGTGGCACGTGGCGTCAGAACGTGACGTAACGTGACGTGTCGTATTTACGCGACGCCCGTCCGAAACCCGAGAGCGACATGAGACGACATCGGGCGACATCCATGGCCATCCCCATGGAGTCGAACAAGGATCTGCGCTGAATCACGCCTGCGGCAGGTTGAGCGCGCGATCGTAGAGCGATCGAAGTCGGCGACTCGCCTCGTCCGGCGAAAACCGCCTTCGATACTCATCCAGCGTCGCACTGCTCAGTTGGGCGTACCGGTCTGGATCGTCGACGAGTTGTTCCAGTGCCGCGTAAATGGTGTCTGCAAGCCCGTCGAGTGTCTCGCGCGTAACGGCTTCGCGTTCGCGACCGACGAGATCCAGCCCGCGCCACCGCCCGAGTTCGCCGATCGGAATCGGTAGGACGATGCCGGAGCTGCCTACGAGCTCTGGCTGGGCGGCGATTCCCGCAACAATCGGGACCGTTGCCCGTTGCATCGCCTCGAGCGTCACCCAACCCAGTGTCTCCTGAAGCGACGGGAGAACCAGGACGTGACTTGTTTCGATCAACTGTCGCGTATCGGCCTCGGAAAGCTGCTCGATCGACGTGACGTAGCGAAGCAGGGATCGCGCCTCCTCGCGATACAGCTCGGCGGGCGGAGTCACCTCGGTCAAGCGGTCCGGGGATCCCACCATCGTGATTTCCACCGGCAGATGAGTATCGGCGGCTCGCTTTGCCGCTCGCAGGAGCGCGACTCCTCCCTTCGCCAGAAGTGCGCCGCCAACGAACGCGACGCGTAGGGGGAGTTCGAGCAGCTTGGGCTCGCTTACGGCTGGCCCGGTTGAACCGGTGAAGACCACGGTCTTCTGTCGGAGCAACGCTGCGGTTTCATCGTCATGGATCGCTCCAAGCCAAGATCGAGCGTGCTCGGACCATGCGATCAGCAACCTGCAGCGCGGCGACAGGAGGCGGTTTACGAGCGCTGAGCGGAGGCGGCTCTCTTCGTGGCGTGCGTCGAGACGCGGGATCATTGACTCGAAGCTCGTAACCCATGGCGTCGGCCAGCCAAGCGCAACAACACCGTTCATCAAGTGGAGAAGATCGAGGCGCGGATCGAGCGGAACGTACGTGTTTCGTGCGGTCAGCGACTCCGGCCAGCTGCGGTTCAGCGGCAATCGCATGGCACGCACGAACCGGACGCCGGGAGGCGCGAGCCCGGCATAGCTGTAGGTGGCGTTGTACGAGCGTGTGCCGATTCCGACGGTGATCGGGCGAACCGTCTGGTTGTTGTCGGGCATCGCTCTCCAACCTAGAAGATCGGAACCTGATCGCGGATGCCGTACATCGTGAACCGGAGCTCGAGGACGGCGAAGATCACGAACAACGCGACCATCCCGTAGCGGGCAAGCCGCGATCGCGTGGCGAGCCACGCAGTCGCGACACCGAAGCCGAGCGCCCACACCGGCGCGCTGTTCAACGCGTACGCCGCCTTTAGCAGGTCGCCGTCGTGGGATAGGGCTACGTACGACCGGAAGAGATATCCGCCGACCGCGAAGATCGGAAGGACTGCCACCGGTCCGAGTTCCGGCCTGCGTGTGAAGGCCAGCCACAGCAGCACGAACCAACCGAGAATCGCCAGGGCCGTTGGGAGCACACCGATGTAGCTCTGATCCTTGAGGATGCGCTGCGCTGCCGGGGACGGTGCCGGGGAGTACCCCGACCAGGCGAAGGCTCCCAGCCAGTCCCCCCAAATCTCCACGTAGGTTTCGCTCGCTGCCTGATTCTTGAAGTTCGAGCGCCAGGGTTCTGTGAACACCTTCGGGGACAGATCGAAGAACTGGGCGTGACTCGTGACCTTGTCTGCCAAGAGATGTTGGCGAGGGTTCAGCGCGGCGCGAATCAGCTCGCTCGTCTGATTGAACGGCCCGCTGTGCTGGACGATCGCGCGGTAGGCAACCCACGGCGTCGCGAGGAGGACGACAGCTGCCGCGACCACAGCGACGCGCTTCCACGGAAACAGCCGTCTGATTCGCGGATCGGTGATCGCGATCCCCGACCCGACGATCAGCGCTGTGATCACGAAGATCATGGAGAGGCGCGTGGCAAGTCCGATCCCAACCGCGAGCCCGAACAGAATCATCAGCCGGAGGCGGAATCGCCGCCGTACGAACATGTGGGTGAGCGACGCAATCGCCGCTGCCGAGCAAAGCATGTTGAGGTTCTCCGGGTGGAACATCGCCTCGACCTTGGACACCACCGGCAGGAACGCGAAGAAGCCCACGCTCGCGGCCCAGACCCATGGTCGATCCGGGGCCACGCCGCGCGCGAGCCACAGTACGCAGAGCGCGGTCAGGAACACGAGCACCACGTTGAGGATCTGCGCGCCGCGGTAGGAGGCCTCGGGCAGCTGGGCGGTGAACGGTCGCGCCTCGAGCCAGCCGAAGATCTCGTGTCCAGCGCGCGAGGCGACGCCGGCGAAGAAGTAGTACGCCGGCGGCTGGTTCGACTCTCCTGACTCGTCGGGTGTTGGAAGGCGGTGTTTGTCGAGCAGGAAGTGGGCGTACGCCGCGTTCGGCTGCGCGTCGTAGCCGAGCACGATCGGGTACTTCGCCGCGTTCCACGCGCCGACGTAGACGATCATCAGCAGCGAGAGCGCGATCGTCAGCCACGCGAAGAAGAGCCGCGGTGGGCCGAGGAGCTCGACGCCCGTGTGACGGCGAAGCCAGGCGGGCCACTGGGAGTCGGCGGCGCTCACGGTCGCGCCGGAGGCTACAGCGCCGGGCTTACGAGACGGTGAACGAGACCGCGGTCTTCGAGGTCGAGCGGAGCGTGACGACGAGGTTCATCACGCCCATGCCGGTGCCCTTCGCAGCCCGGAGCACCGTGACGCCCGACGGGGCGCCGATCTCGGAAGGCAGCGTGCAGGTCGAGTTGGCGGCGCAGGTCGCCGTGATCGAGACGACGTTGACGGTCGACGAGCCGGCGACCTTCAGCGTCCAGCCGCTCCCGTTGCCGCGGCCGTCGGCGATCGTCAGCGGCACGGAGACCGTTGCTCCGGGGGCGATGGTCGCCGGCACGGCCTTCATGCTGAGCTTCCCGGGCACGAAGGTCAGCTTGACGACGATTGTGCCCGCGCCGGCCGGGCCCGCCAGAAGCAGAGCCAGGATCGAAACGCTGATCGCGCGCCGCAGCACCTGTCTCATCGTGAGGCCTCGGAGCACGGCAAGCTATTCCCAAGCCGGGATCCGTCCCATACCCAAGTTGGGTAAGCCCGTGCCACCGCCAGTGTGCCCTCCTCCCTCGTACGGGTGAATAGTGCATCACCCTTCGGGGGGAGTCCAGAGCAGTTGTAACGCTGGTTCTAGGAGGGAGTGAGGCGGTCGGCCTGGGCGCTCGCATCCGCGACGTCGCTCGCGAGCAGTTCGAGGCCGCAGTTCTGACAGCGGTGCGGGAAGCGCCAGACGCCGTCGCCGCCGAGCTGGCCCCGGTCGTAGGCGACCTCCCAGAAGTGGTACGGACGGCACGCGGCCGGGCGCTCCGAGCCCGCCGGGGCGGGCGGCGGCGGAGCCGGCGCTGCAACGGGCGCGACCGGCGCGATTGGCGCAATGGGCTCGGCCGGCATCGCGGGCACGGCGGTCTCCGGCGCCGTCGGCGGCTCCGGGAGGCTCGACTCCTCGGCGGCGGCCGCGGCGAGGACTGACTGCAACGCAGCCGCCGGCGTGTCCCTACGGCGCCGCAGGAGCCACAGGAGGAGCAGCAGGACGACGAGCAGCCCGCCCGCTGCAGCGCCAATCAGCGGCCACGGCGTCGACGAACTGCTCGAGCTCGCCAGGGTCGGTGGCGGCTGCGTCGGGCTCGCCGAGGTGAACACCTGCTTCACATCCGCCTGCGAGACCGAGAAAGACGGCTTGGCGTGCACCGTCTGGCCGCCGGGGACCCGCAGCGTCACGGCCGCGACGTAGTCGCCCGCGGCCAGGGCCTTCTTCAAGAGGATCGGATAGTCGATCGCCGTCTGCGGCAGGAACGTGTCCATCGTGAACGGCAGCGTCTCGACGAGCACACCCTTCGAGTTGAAGATCGTTGCCCGGCCCGTCGGCTTCACGAGCACGTTGCCGATGTTCGCGACATGCACGAAGACCTGCTGGAAGCCACGCCGGCCGCCGGTCGTCACCTTGCCGATCGTGAAACCGGTTCTGCTCGGGCCTGGGACGTTCGACTCGACGGCGATGATCGTCAGGTCACGGATCTTGATCTGGACGTTTGCCTTCTGCTTCGACTTCGCGGCCGTCAGCTTGTGCGAGGTCTCGGCGACGATCCCGCCGACCCATTGGCCCGCGGTCGTGCCCGCAGGCACATGCACCGTGAACGCAACGCGCTTGCTGGTGCCAGGAGCGAGCGTCACGGCCGTCTCCGAGAGCGTCACCCACGACCCGGCACGCGTCGGCTGCTTGTCCGTCTCGTAGACGGTGCCGGTCGTGGTGCCCGTCGTCCCGTCCGCGGTGAAGAGCTTGACCGTGCCGGCCGCAGTGCCGACGTTCGAGACGATCACCGCGCCCGTCTGCGAGGCGCCCGCGCTCAGCGTGTAGACGAAGTAGCCGCGCTCGTTGTTGCCGACCGCGCGCAGGCCGAAGACGGGGCCCTTGGTCGCAGCGTGAGCCGCGGGCGCGAGAACGAGCCCGGCAAAGGCAAGTGCGGCGAGGCGGCGCATCAAGGGAATGCTACGGCCCCGTTGCCGTGGCCAGCGTCACGACGGCGGTGTAGGTGCCCGGGAGGGCGTTCGCGGGATAGGTCACCTGGTAGGTGCCGGTCAGGATCACAGTGCCCTTGCCGGTGCCCGCGGTGGCGTTGTAGATCTTCTGGGCGGTGGTGCTGAGCGTGATCGGCCATGTGATCGAGTTGGTCGGGTTGACGCAGCCGGTGCCGGTGCAGTTTCCCCGCGCCACGGTCGTGACCTCCAGCGCCGGGAGTGTCTTTCCGGCCGAGGTGAGCGTCGCCGAGGCTGCCGTCACGTTCCAGCCGGCGGTGTTGCCGCCGCCTGTGTTGGTCTCGGTGGCGGCGACCGTGAACGTCGAGGTCTGATCGACGCCGTTGAGCGTGATGCCCGGGGCGGTGACCTTCGTGCCGGTGATCGCGATCGAGAATGTCGCGTTGGCCGCCGGTGTCACGACGAGAGCGACCATGAGCACGAGCAGCCAGCGCATTCGCTCAGCTCACGGCCCGGACACGATCGAGACGGTGACCGTGCTCGTGTACGTGCCGGCGAAGACGTTCGCGGGCACTGCGACGGAGACGGTCGCATTGACGTTCGTCGTGCCGAGCCCCGTCGCATTTGCCGCATTGAGGTACTTGACGGCTGTCGGGGCGACCGTGGCCGCCGGCACGGCGAGGTTCGTGTTCGAGATGCTGTTGGTGGGCAGCGTGCACGTCGAGTTCGTCCCGCAGCCGGTCGTCACCCCGGTGATCGTCGAGGCAGTCGTCGGGAACGTGTGCGTGGTCGCGTCCTTGAACTGTGTCGAGGTGATCGTCAGGTTCCAGCCGCCACCCGAAGCGAGCCCACGCGCGTCGACGACGATCACCCCCAAGGTGTACGGCGTCGTCTGGTCGGAGCCGTTCAGTGTGAGGTTGAACGTCGGCGGCGGGCCGTTGGGGGCGACCGAAAGCGTCGCGCCGCCCGTCACGACCGCGGTGACGGTGATCGTGTCGGTGGTCGCGGCGCGAGCGGCTGCGACCGCGAGCAGGGCTGCGGCCACTACGAGCATCGCGATCAGCGCTGTCTTCGTCATCTCCACCCGCATCATCGTCCCTGACCGGGGGGCCGGGAGAGGGAAAGGGTAGGAAAAGGGCCAGAGCGCCCGGTCTCCCGGGCGCTCCACGAGTCTTCTACGGGCCCGTCGCGACGGCGAGTGTGACCGTCGAGGTGTACGTGCCCGCGAACGAATTGCCGGGAATCAAGACATCGACCGTCGGCGTCACGTCGACCTTGCCGAGCCCGGTGTTGGCGGCGGCGTTGAAGAACTTGGCCGCAGAGCCGTTCACCCCCAAGGGGTAGCCGATCGCGTTCGTCGGAGCGGTGCAGGAACTGCCCGCGTGGCAGGCCTGCGCAACGGCGGAAACGGTGCCCGGAGCCAGTGTGTGACCCAAACCGTCCGAGAACGTCGTCGCGGAGATGGTCATGTTCCAGCCGCCGCCCGAGCCGCGGGCATCGACGACGCCGAGCACCGGTGCGTACGAGACGGTCTGGTCGGTGCCGTCGAGCGTGTCGCTGACCGACGGGTCGCCGGGGAGGCCGAGGCTGACGCCCGCGGTGCCGGAGACCGTCGCCGTAGCGGTCAGGTTCCCGGCGAGCGCAGCCGCTGCGGCCGTCAGGGCCAGAACGGCGAGCGCGCCGAGGATGAAGAGTCTGTGCCGCATATTTGGGGGATCGTCCTTCCGCAGATCGGGGATCGTGCATCACCCGGATCGGCGGGGCCGCTCGATGCCACGATCCCTCGTTCGGTTCCGGAAATGAAAACGGTCCCGTGGTGGCGGGGCCGTTTTCTGGGATTCCGAGCGGCAGCGGGTGCCCGGAAGGGTGCAAAGCGGGGAGTGCTACGGGCCGGTGGTCGCTGCGAGGGTGACGGTTGAGGTGTAGGTGCCGGCGTAGGAGTTGCCGGGGATCGCAACCTGGATCGTCGGGGTGACGTCGACCATCCCGAGGCCGGTGTTCAGGGCCGCGTTGAAGAACTTGCCGGCGGTCGTGGAGATCGTCAGCGGCGGCGTGATCGCGTTGGTCGCCGCGGTGCAGGTCGAGCCGGTGTGGCAGGCCTGGGAGGCCGCCGTGACCGTGCCGGCAGCGAGGCTGTGGCCGAAGGTGTCGGAGAAGGTGGTGGCCGAGATCGTCAGGTTCCAGCCTGCGCCGCTGCCGCGAGCGTCGACGAGGCCGAGCAGGGGTGCGTAGGAGACGGTCTGGTCGGCGCCGTTGAGCGTGTCGCTGATCGAGGGGTTCGACGGAAGGGTGAGCGAGATGCCGGCGGTGCCGGTGACCGTCGCCGTGGTGGTCAGCGTGCCCGCCAGTGCTGCCGTGGCTGCCACCAGCGCCACTGCTGCGATTCCGATGATGATGAAGATCCGCTGCCTCATGATGATTTGCTCTCTCCTGTTGATCCGAAGGGGTTCTTGCTTGGCAAACCCACTATCGGGTCGCAGAGTGGGAAGCTCGGGGCGGTCGCCGTATGAAAAGGGTTCGTAAGGAACGAGCCGAAAATTCCGCTCGCCGAGTACGATTTCGCGGCATGCTGACTTCTGTCGTCACCGGCGGCGCCGGATTCCTCGGCTCGCATCTCTGCGATCTCCTCCTGGGGCATGGGCACCGGGTGATCTGCGTCGACAATCTCGAGACCGGCTCGCTCGAGAACCTCGCGCACATCTCGGGCGACGAGTTCGCGTTCCTCAACCACAACGTCGTCGAGCCGATTCACGTCGACGAGCCCGTCGACTACGTCTTCCACCTCGCCGCGCTTGCAAGCCCGGTCGACTACCTGCGCGCGCCGCTCGCGTCGCTGAAGGTCGGCTCGTACGGCACGCACAACGCCCTCGGGCTCGCGAAGTGGAAGCGCGCCCGCTTCCTGATCTCCTCCACGAGCGAGGTCTACGGCGACCCGCAGGTGCACCCGCAGCCGGAGACCTACTGGGGGAACGTCAACCCGATCGGCCCGCGCGGCGTCTACGACGAGGCGAAGCGCTACGCCGAAGCGCTGACGATGACCTACCACACCCAGCAGGGCGTGGACACGTGCATCGCGCGCATCTTCAACACCTATGGGCCGCGCATGCGCCGAAACGACGGCCGCGCGTCGGTGCAGTTCATCAACCAGGCGCTCGAGGGCAAGCCGCTCACCGTGTACGGCGACGGGTCGCAGACCCGGTCGCTCTGCTACGTCGACGACCTGATTCGCGGCCTCTATCTGCTGGCCACGAGCGGCGAGCATCTGCCGGTGAACATCGGCAACCCCGACCACGAGGTGACGATGCTCGAGCTCGCGCAGACGGTGATTCGCATCACCGGCTCTACGAGCGAGCTCGTGTTCGAGGCGCTGCCGACCGACGACCCGCAGGTGCGGCGCCCGGACATCACCCGTGCGCGTCAGGTGCTCGGCTGGGAGCCCGAGATCGACCTCGAGGAAGGCCTCCGCCGCTGGCTGAAGGCGCTCGGTCGGGAGCCGGCAGCGGTCTGAGCATGAAGCGTCTGGGGGTCGCCATCGCCGTGCTCGCCACGGCGTTCGTCGCTTCGAGCGCGCACGCCTCCCGCTACATGCGCGTCGGGATCTTCGACGACGCACAGACGCTCTACGGGCCGATCAACCAGTCGATGATCGCGTTGAAGGAGCTGCACGTCCAGGAGCTTCGCGTCACGTTGTACTGGGGCGGTATCTACGGCGTCGCGAAGCGGCGGCCGGCGAACGCGGCCTCGCCGACCGATCCGGCCTATGACTGGTCGCTCTACGACCGCGTCGTGCGGTACGCGAACCAGTACGGCATGCACGTCCTCTTCACCGTCTACGGCACGCCGCCGTGGGCAAACGGCGGTCGTCCGCTCAACTACGCGCCGACCAAGGGCATCGACCTGCGCAACTTCGTGCTTGCCGCGGCGAGGCGGTACGGGGGCCAGTTCCCCGACGGCCAGGGCGGCATGCTGCCGCCGGTCAAGGAGTGGCTCGCCTGGAACGAGCCGAACAACCCCAGCTTCCTCCGCCCGCAGTACAAGCACACGTCCAAGGGCTGGGTGATCCAGAGCGCGCTCGACTACGTGCGCATCTGCAATGCCGTCTATTCGGGTGTTCACGCGACGCTGCTCCGCAACGAACGGGTCGCCTGCGGGGCCACCGGCCCGCGGGGCAACAACAACCCAGTGAGCGCCAGGCCGTCCGTCTCCCCGCTTGCGTTTCTGCGCGCCGTGAAGAAGGACGGACTGAAGAACTTCGACGCGTGGGCGCACCACCCGTACTACGCAGGCCCGAACGACCAGCCCACCACGAAGCCGGTCGGGGCCCGCGGCGATCCCGCCACCGCGGTCACGCTCGGCAACTTCAGCGACCTGACCAAGCTGCTCACCCAGCTCTACGGGAACAAGCGGATCTGGATCACCGAGTACGGCTACCAGACGAATCCACCCGACACGCTCTTCGGCGTCAGCTACGCGAAGCAGGCGGCCTATTTGAAGGAAGCATTCGCGATCGCCCGCAAGAACCCGCGCGTCGACATGATGATCTGGTTCCTGCTGCGCGACGAACCGAAGATCGGGGGCTGGCAGTCGGGCCTGCTGACGTTCGGCGGCAAGCACAAGCCGTCGTTCGCCGCCTTCATGCGGATGGCGCTGGCAAGCCCTGCTCCGTGAGCAGCTCGCGGTAGAGCGTGTCGACGTCGTCGACGAGCCGTTCGACGCGATAGCGCGGAACGACACGCTCGCGGCCCGCCTTGCCCATGCGGGCTCGTAGCTCCGGGTCGCGCGCGAGCTGCTCGAGCCGGTCGGCGAGCGCCGGGATGTCACCGACCTCGACCAGGAAGCCGTCCTCGCCGTCGTCGACGACGTCCGGCACGCCGCCGACGCGCGTCGCCACGACCGGACGCTCGGAGGCCAGGGCCTCGATCGCGACGACCGGCGTCCCTTCGTTCGCCGACGGCAGCAGAAACGCGTCGAAGAACGCGTAGTAGGGCGCGACGTCGCGCTGGTAGCCGACGAAGAGGATGTCGCGGACGATCCCGAGGTCGGAGGCCAGTTGCTCGACCGCGTCGCGGTCGGGGCCGTCGCCGACGAGGCACAACGTTGCCTCGACCCCGCGGTCACGCAGCGCCTTGAAGGCCGCGAGGATGTCCGGGACGCGCTTGATCGCCGTCATGCGGCCGATCCAGCCCACGACGAAGCGGTCCTCCGGGATGCCGAAGAGGTGCCGGAACTCGGCGCGCCGGTCGGCCGTCAGCACGCGCGACTCCAGGTCGATACCGAGACGGATCACCGAGAACTTCTCCGCCGGTGCGACGCCCAGCTCGACGAGGTCGTCGCGCACCTGAGGTCCCACCGCGATCAGCCGGTTCGTGTGCCGCGCGAGCGCGCGTTCGGTCTCGCGGAAAAACTGGGTGCGCACCGGGTCGAAGTACCCGCGCAGCACGTGCCCGTGGTAGGTGTGCACGATCACCGGCGGGCGCGCATCGCCGGCGAGCAGCGCGGCGGCCCGGCCGACCGCGCCGGCCTTTGCCGTGTGCGTGTGCAGGATGTGCGGCCGCACGCGGCGGATCTCGCACACAAGCCGCGTGACCGCGACCGGGTCGTAGACGGGCGAGACGTCGCGGTGCATCGCGACCAGGGGAACGACCTCGACGCCGAGCTCGTCCGCGACGTACGACATCGAGTCCTCGCCGCGCGCGAGCTTGCCCGCGACGAGCGTCGTGTGGTACCCGCGGTTCTCCAGTCCCTTCGTGAGGTAGGAGACATGCAGGGCGGGCCCGCCCATGTTCAGGCGCGCGATCACGCGCAGGATGCGCGTCGGTTCAGACAAGCGCTTCGACGGTCCGGCGCAGCCCTTCCTCGAGACCGACCGTCGGCTCCCAGCCGAGCACGTCGCGGGCGGCCGAGATGTCCGCCCAGGAGTCGCGGATGTCGCCCACTCTCGGCGGCTCGAAGGTCTTCTCGACCGGCTTGCCGAGGACGTCGCCGATCGCCTGCGCGACGTCGTTGACGGTCGCCGGCGCGCTCGCCGCGACGTTGAAGATCCTGCCGCTCGCTCCCGCCGCCTCCGCCGCCCTGATCGTGCCGTCGACGACGTTCGTCACATAGGTGAAATCGCGGCGCTGCTCTCCGTCGCCGTAGATCGTGATCGGCTCGCCTGCGGCGATCGCCGTGACGAACAGCGGGATCACGGCGGCGTACTGCGAGAACGGGCTCTGGCGCGGGCCGAAGACGTTGAAGTAGCGGACGACGACGCTCTCGAAGCTCTCGTAGACGCGTGAGAACGAGACGCAGTAGCGCTCGGCGGCGAGCTTGGCGACGCCGTAGGGGGAGATCGGGTCGGGCGGCAGGTCTTCACCGACCGGCAGCTCCCGGCGTGGCCCGTACACCGACGAGCTGGACGAGAAGACGACGCGGCGAATGCCCTCGTCGCGCGCGGCGAGGAGGACGTTGAGCGTTCCCTCGATGTTCACGGCGCTCGACGTGAGCGGGTCCTGCACGGAGCGCGGCACCGAACCGAGCGCCCCGAGGTGAAAGACGATCTCCGTGCCCCGCACCGCGTTGTGCACCCGCTCGTAGGAGCGAAGCTCGCCCTCAACGACCTCGACGTCGAGGCCGGCAAGGTTCGCCCGGTTGCCGGTCGAGAAGTTGTCGAGCACGCGTACCTCGTCGCCACGCTCGAGCAGCGCGCGCGCGAGGTTGGAGCCGATGAAGCCTCCGCCTCCGGTAACGAGGACGCGTGACACGGCGGCACCTTACCTCGGGGTGGTGAGCGATTCGTGAAGGGGCTTCGCCGAGACGGCGACTGCGAGCCCGACGGAAATCCAGAGCAGCGTGTCGACGGACGCACCCGCAAGGAGGCCGGTCCCCGTGAAGACCGCGAACGAGACCCAGAGCCATACGAGCGCGGCGAGCGCCGCCTCCGTTGCCTGCGCCCGCCGGTCGAGCGCGGCGCGCAATGCCAGGCGGAACGCTCCTGCGACCGCGGCCAGCAGAAGCAGCAGGCCGACGATGCCGAGATCGGCCGCCGTCTGGATGATCCCGTTCTGAACGCCCCATTTGTGATCCGGCGCCGGGAACGCCTGCTCCGGCTCCGTCGGGAACCGCCGGTGGGCCTGGGCGAGGTGCCGTGTGAACGCCGCCGGTTGCAGCGACTCCTGCCAACCCGCCCCCACGATCGGATGGTCGAGCCAGATCTCCACGCCGATGTAGCCGAGCAGCGTGCGGTGCGCGTACGTCTGTACGTGCGTCTGCGTCTGTTGATCCGCAGCACGGACACCGAGGAACTCCAGGAAGGCGGTGACCGCCGCGCCACGTAGCGACACGGCCGCTACGCCGACCGCGAGCACGATCGCGCACAGAGCGAGCGTGCGACGGACCGGCACCTGCCCGCGCGCGCGCGTCGCTCCCCACAGCGTTGCAGCCGCCATCGCGACTCCGCCGACGCTGTCGAGCGCAGCTGCGAGTGCGACGCCGAGCCCGCCCGCGAAGGCAGCGACCGTGGTCGTCCGCCGCCATCGGCCGACGAGCAGCGCCGCGAGCGCGAGCCCGAGCGTCGCGCCCGAAAGGGCGCCGAGCTCGTGCACCCCCACATAGGACGGCTCACGCTGCAACGGCCGCCGGCCCTCGAACTCGTCCAGGACACCCAGAAATTGCAGGAGAGCGATTGTCGTGATGAACGTCGACCAAGCAGTCAGGCCGACGAACAGCACGCGCAGGTCACGCTCGCGGCGCAGGAGCAGTGGCACGGCAGGTGCAAGCAGCGTGAACTCGAGAAACTTCAGCGCACTGACAAAGTGCGAGCCAGTCGTGTAGGCGGGGTCGTTGCTGTGCGCCCAGAAGAGCGACGCGAAGATCCAGGCCATGAAGAGCGCGAGCAACAGCCAGACCATGCGCGCGTGACGGAGCGGTTCGAGCCCATTTCGCCAACCACTGACCGCGGCCGTGGCGACGACCGCCAGCAGCGCGGCGTCGGCGAGCGTCACGTTGACGCTGCCCGCCGTGAACGACGGTTGGTAGTGCCGGTGGAGGAAGAGGAACGGCAGCGCCGCGGCGAGGACGAGCGGCCCGGCGCCGTACCGCGCACGCAACGTCCGGAGCGGGTTCGCCAAGACCGGCAACTATACTCGCGCGGTTAGATGGCCTCCCGCGTCCTCCGGCGTCGCGCGACGACGGCCTTCGGGATCTACGGGTCGGCGCTCCTTGGGTTCGGCGCCACGGTTGTCGCGGCCCGTGAGCTCTCGAAAGGCGACTTCGCGCGCTTCGCGCTCGTTTTCGGCACCACGAGCCTGCTGCAGCTCTTCGTCGACCTGACGATCGACGAGGTCGTGATCAAGTACGGCAACCGCTACGCCGCACGGGAGCAGTGGGGCCGCTTCCGGCGGCTCTTCCAGGTCGGCCTCGCGGTCAAGCTTGCCGGCGGCGCCGCCGGGACGCTCGCCGTCGCCGTCGCCGCCCTGCTCTCGCCGTACATCTGGAACGTGCCCGGCCTGCGCGACGCCATGCTGATCGCGGCCCTGATCCCGCTGATCCAGCAGCCCGAGGGGATGGCGGGCGCCGTGCTGCTCGTGCGCAACCGCTACGACCTCCGTGGCCTCCTTCTGCTGTGGGCGATGGCGCTGCGGCTCGCCGCGATCGCGATCGGCGCGCATCACGGCGTCGTCTGGCTCTTTGCCGCCATCGTCGTCGCGCAGGCGATCTCGACGCTCACCGTCAGCGGCGTCGCCCTCGCGGTCTTCCGCCGCTGGCCGCACGCCAAGGCCGAGCCCCTGGCCGAGGACCGCCGCGAGATCCGTGCCTTCGCGGTCCAGTCGACGATCGCCTCGGGGCTGATGTCCGTGCGAACCAGCCTGCCCTCGGTGCTGATCGGCGTCGTCGCGGGCTCGGTGCAGACGGCGAACTTCAGGACGGCGCTCGCGCCGCAGACGGCGTTTGCGTCGCTGTCGGCCCCGGTGCGGCTTGTGCTGCTCGCCGAGCAGACGCGCGACATCGAGCACGGCCGCTCCGACCGCGCGTTTGCGCTGTTGCGCCGCTACATCGTCGCCACCGTCGCGCTTGGCGTCGTCGTGACGCCGTTTCTCTGGTGGGCGATGCCGACGCTGATCCGCTGGGTCTACAAGCCCAAGTACGTCTCGGCCGCCGAAGCGTTCCGCGTCATGCTGCTCGCAGCGGTCGTGCAGCTCGTGTTCGCGTGGACGAAGTCG
>PLDP01000279.1 GCA_003136795.1 Actinomycetota bacterium | reverse complement strand
TGCCGGCCGCCTCGATCACGACGTCCGCCCCACGCCCGTCCCCGGGCTCCGCGCCGAACTCGCCCACGAGCGCCCGCCGCTCGTCGCGGCCGCCGACGACCACCGGCCAGCCGCCCGCGTCCGCGACGCAGGCCGAGAGCATCAGCCCGATCGGGCCGGCGCCGACGATCGCGACCGTGTCGCCCGCGTGGATACCCGCGCGCTCGACGCCGCGCAGGCAGCAGGCGAGCGGCTCGACCAGCGCGGCGACCTCGGGCGCGAGACCCGGCGGCACATCGTGCAGGTTGACCGCAGCGATGCGCTCGGGCACGACGAGCCAGTCCGCGTACGCGCCGGAGAGGAACTGCAGGTCCCGGCACTGCTCGCCCCGCATGCAGCCGTCGCAGGCGCCGCACGGCGCGGAGTTCGCAGCAACGACGCGGCGCCCGTCGACGAGCCCGCAGAACTCGTGCCCGAACGGCGCGGGCGACTCGCGCAGCAGCACCGGATGGCCGCGCCGGAACGTCTTCAGGTCGGTGCCGTCGGTGAGCGCGACCTCGATCTGCACGAGCACCTCGCCGGGCTCAGGCTTCGGCTTCGGCACGTCTTCGATGCGCAGGTCGCCGGGTGCGTAGAGCCGCGCCGCCTTCACGGTGTGAACACGACCTTCAGTGCATCGCCGCGCCGGTACAGATCGACGCCCTCCAGGAACCGCTCGAGCGGCAGGGTCGTCACCTCGGGCAGGACGAGCGACGGCAGGAGGTCGAGCGCCGCACGGAAGTACGCCGGCGTCGCCGAGCGGGAGCCGACCACGGTCAGCTCCTTGCGATACACGGCGTCGAGCGACGTTGCGACGTCTCCCTCGGGCGCCGAGAAGACGAGCAGCGAGCCGCCGGGCTCGAGCCGCCGCAGCGCATCGTTGATCCCCCCTGCCGCGGTGACGACCGCGCTCACGACCGGATCGTGATCCGTCGAGGCGCCGAGCACGTGGGCCGTCGCCACGCGCTCCGGCCGCGGATCGACCGCGACCACGTCGTCGCCGCGCCGGCGCAGCACCTGCACCCAGAGCTGGCCGATCGCCCCGCAGCCCACGACGAGCACGCGGCCGCGCGGCACCGCCTCGGCCGCGCGCAGCACACACGCGAGCGGCTCCACCCAGACGCCGTCGTGCTCGTCGAGCGTCTCCGGGAGCGGAACACAGTGGGTCGCGCGCACCCGCTCGGCGAACCCGCCGGGCGCGATCCGCAGCTCGCGAAACTCCGCGCAGGTCGACTCGTGCCTGGCCACGCAACGCTCGCAGGTCCCGCAGGGGACGCGGTGCAGCACCGTCACGCGATCGCCGTTCTCGAGCTCGCCTGCCACTTCGTGGCCGAGCACGGTCCCGGGCGCGGCACGTCCGAGCTTCTCGACGTCGGAGCCGCAGAGGCCGCAGGCGCGAACGCGGACGAGCACGCCCGGGCCGGTCGGCTCCGGCAGGTCGGCGAGCTCGGGTAGCCCGCCGGCGTCGAGTCGGACCGCGCGCACCGCCCTATCGTAAGCGGCGCGCGCGGTCGGTCGGCCTGCGGCTAGAGGTGAACCGGGAACGAGACCAGCCGGCGGGTGGAAACGCCGCCGAGCAAGGGCTCGCCCGACTTCCGGGCCCGCACGAACACGGCGAGCAGCTGCTGCCGCGACGAGGCCGGGAATGAGCCCGCCTGGTGCATCGTCATCGTGGCCCAGCCGTCGGAACCGGTCGGCGTCTCCGCGGGGATCGAGAACTGCTGGAACGGGACGGCCGTCGCGTAGACGAGCGCGTTCGAGATCGAGCGGCCGTTGCAGGCCGAGACATGGAACCGAAGGGTGATGTCACTCGAGGAGCGGTTGATCACCGACGGCGACACGGTCTGCCCGTCGATCACGAGCCGCGCCGGCGGCGCGATCGCACTGACGTCGAGCGTGCCGGAGCCCGACGTGGGGCAGCCGTTCACGACCGTGGGCGGCGGCGCGGTCTTCGTCGCGACGACCGCAGTCTGGTTCGAGTCGGATGTTGCTGAGCCGTCGGTGTTCCTCGCAGTCACGCGAACGCGGACCGTGTGGGCGACATCGGCCGTCCTCAACTGATAGTCCGACGAGTCGGCTCCCGAGATGTTCGAGCAGCCGTTGCCTTGCGTGTTGCAGCGGCGCCACTGGTACTTGTAGGTGATCGTGCTCGTGCTGGTCCACGTGCCGGAGCTCGCGGTCAGCGTCTGCCCGTCCTGCGCCGTGCCGGTGATCTTCGGCTCGGCGGTGTTGACGGGAGCAGCGGTGCTCGCGGCGTGCGAGAAGCCGGCGACGGCGAGCACGGTCACGGCCGCGGCGCCGAGGAGCACCAAGAGGTTCGTCTTGCGGGTCATCCGTTCTCCTTTGACTGGGCGAGTTCACATGTGGCATTTCCAGAACGGATGAGGGCGCTCTGTGGTTGCGGTTGAACCACTGCCGTGATTCGATCAGACCGCCCTGGCACAGGCAGAAACCCACAGCTCGGCGGCAGACGCGTTGCTCCGCCTGTTCGACGTTCGCGGCAGGCGCGTCATCGTCACGGGCGCCGCAAGCGGCCTCGGATTCGCGATGGCCGAGGTACTCGCCGAATGCGGCGCCCGGGTCACGCTGGCCGACATCGACGAAGAGCGGCTCGCCGTCTCCACCGGCCGGCTCGTCGATCGCGGCTGCGACGCGCGCTCATTCGTCGTCGACGTCACGGACGAATCGCGCGTGCAGGCCCTCTTCGACGACGTCGCCGAGGCGCAGGGCGGCGTCGACGTCGCGTTCGCAAACGCCGGGCTCGCCTCGGTGCCCGGCTTCCGCGTGGACGGCGGACAGACGCTCGACACCGTGCAGCGCTCGGACTGGGACAAGGTCCTCGGCGTCAACCTGACGGGCGTGATGCACACGATGCGGAGCGCGGCCGGCATCATGCGCCGTCAGGGAGCGGGCCGGATCGTCGTCACCGCCTCGAACGCGGGGCTGCGTCCCGAGCCGCTCGTTTGCTACGGCTACGCGGCGAGCAAGGCCGCAGTGATCCACCTCGTTCGCCAGGCGGCGCTCGAGCTCGCACACGACGGCGTGCTCGTGAACGCCATCTGCCCCGGTCCTTTCTACGGAACGCTCATCGGCGGTGGCGTCACCGAGCACCCGACCGAGGAACTGAAGGAGGCCTGGGCGACCTTGATCCCGCTCGGGCGCATGGCGCATCCGGACGAGCTAAAGGGCCTCGTGGTGCTGCTCGCCTCCGACGCATCGAGCTTCATGACCGGCGCCGCCTATCTGGTCGACGGCGGCTCACTCGTTCAGGCGTAGTAGGACCTAGCCGAGCTCGGCGATCAGGTCCGCGATCGAATCGACGATTCGCGACGGGCGAAATGGGAAGCGCTCCGCCTCCTCGCGCTGCGTCGATCCCGTCAGAACGAGCACGGTGTGCATGCCCGCTTCGAGCCCGGACACGATGTCGGTCTCCATCCGGTCGCCCACCATCGCCGAGGTCTCCGAGTGCGCATCGATCGCGTTCAGCGCCGAGCGCATCATCAGCGGGTTCGGCTTGCCGACAAAGTAGGGCTCGACGCCGGTCGCCCGGCTGATCAGCGCGGCGACCGCGCCTGTCGCCGGGAGCGGCCCGTCCGGCGTGGGCCCCGTCGGATCGGGATTCGTCGCGATGAAACGCGCGCCGCCGACGATCAGCCGGATCGCCTGCGCGATGCGCTCGAAGCTGTACGTGCGCGTTTCGCCAAGCACGACGTAATCGGGATCGCGCTCGGTGAGCGTGTACCCGGCCGCGTGCAACGCCGTCGTCAGGCCGGACTCACCGATCACGAACGCGGTGCCACCGGGGCGCTGGCTCTCGAGGAAGTCCGCCGTCGCGAGCGCCGAGGTCCAGATCGACTCCTCGGGAACNNAGCCGGGCGATGAACTCGCCTGCGCCGGGAATCGGATGCTCCTCCCGCACGAGCACGCCGTCCATGTCCATCAGCCACGACTTGATCTCGCGGTGCTTCGTCACGCGAGCCATGATCGCAGCCGCGGACGATGTCCACCGACGGAGCTGGCGCTACACTGTCGGCCGCCCGGGGCTATAGCTCAGTTGGGAGAGCGCCTGGATCGCACCCAGGAGGTCGGGGGTTCGAGTCCCCCTAGCTCCACTTGGACAGGAGCCCTGCACGCGCCGGGCTTCTTGCGTTGAGGGGATCGACAGGGATCCGTAGATATCGGCGCGGAGTTCAGGCACTAGTGCCTGAAC